>NZ_CAKQVD010000063.1 GCF_934277605.1 uncultured Anaerotignum sp. | reverse complement strand
GACGGTTAAGACCTAAGCGGTCGATGGTACTTGGTGGGCAGCTGCCTGGGAGAGTAGATGGTTGCCGGAATCCAATTGTGGAAGTTGCAGATATCTGTACCTTCCACTTTTTTTGGAGAAGTACCCAAGTGGTTGAAGGGGATCGCCTGGAAAGCGGTTAGGTCGTTAATAGCGGCGCGAGGGTTCAAATCCCTCCTTCTCCGTTTTATGATTGAGACTACCAATGGTGGTCTTTTTTTTATGCGCCTTGGGTGGCGGAAGGTTTCGCTTGCAATTTTCTACAAAAATGCTATGATATAAAAAATACAAAAGAGAAAATGAAGGAGGCGTGTGCGATGGATTTGGAATATTTGACAAAGGAAGGAAAATGGGAGAAAAATCCGCCCGATTTGCAGGCAGAAATTTTGCAGGGAAAGAGAGGACGGCTGTTGGTTACGATTTACCGTGCGGGCGGTGCAGGACTGCATCCGACGGTTTTATTGAGCCATGGCTTTCCGGGAATTGAGAAAAATATTGACTTGGCACAGGCTTTGCGACGCATCGGCTTTCATGTGGTGCTTTATCATTACAGCGGCAGTTGGGGCAGTGATGGGGAGTATTCCTATGCGCATGATTTGGAGGACGCAGATACGATTTTGGAATTTATTGAAACGAACCGCAGCTATGGGTTTGATTTGGAAAAGCTTTTTGTGGCAGGGCATAGCGTTGGCGGCTTTGTGACGGCACATCTGCTTGCGAGACATCCGAAGCTGCGGGCGGCGGTATTGCTTGCCCCTTGTGATTTGGGCGGCGTGATAGCGTTTTCGGAGGACAGCAGAGCGAAACGGCTTTTGCGTGAGATATTTGCGACGGGCCCATCTTGGCTGAGGGGGACTTCTCCTGCGGCATTATATGAGGAGGTTTTTACACAGCAGAAAAGGTATCGGATTGGTGCGTTGTTGGAGGATATCAAAGACCGCCCTGTGTATTGCCTTGGGGCAACAAAAGACGAATCCTGTCCGCCGGAGGCACATTGCTTGCCTTGGGTGGAGGCTCTGCGGAGTGTGGGCGGAAGGGTAACCTATGAGGAGTTGGATACAGACCATTCCTTTAGTGATACAAGATTGCGGATGATAGAAAAAACGGCGCAATTTTTGGCGGCACAGGTGGAGGAAACAGAATAATTATTTGCATATTTATTTTACGGTAAATGGTGACGATAATTTTGTTATCAATAAAAAATGAGGGTTTACGCATACTGAAAACTGCGTAAACCCTCAAATATATGGATAGGATAGGGACGATCCGAATGAACAGGGTGCAACAAAAGGATTGGTTACCTGCTGCCGAGTCGCTCAGTGTGTGATGATTTCCACGCCATCCTCGGTTACGGCAACGGTATATTCCCACTGGGCAGAAAGAGAGCCGTCCTCGGTATAGACCGTCCAATCGTTTGCTTCATCCACGAAGAAGTCCTCTCTGCCTTCATTGACCATAGGCTCAATGGTAAAGACCATGCCCGGCACCAAAAGCATACCGGTGCCTCTTTTGCCGATGTGGCAAACATAGGGATCCTCATGGAAATCATTGCCGACACCATGACCGCCGATATCCCGCAGAACCGTATAGCCATGCTGATGCACATATTCGCTGATGACTGCGCCGATATCGCCTAATCTGCCCCAAGGCTTAACCTCCTTCAAGGCAAGGTCTACGGATTCCTTTGTGACTGCAACCAATTTTTTCGCCTCATCGCTGACATTTCCGATCAGGAACATACGGGAGGCATCGGCATAATAGCCATCCAAAATGGTGGTTACATCGACATTGATGATATCCCCGTCCTGCAAAATCTGGTTTTTATCGGGGATACCATGACAAATGGCATCGTTGACAGAGGTGCAGACGCTCTTGGGGAAGCCCTGATAGCCCAGAGGGGCAGGGGTGCCGCCATGCTCAACGGTGTAGGTATGCACCAAGGTGTTGATATCATCTGTGGACATGCCTGCCTTGATATTTTCTGCAACCATATCCAGAATTTCCGTATTCAGCTTGCCTGCCTTACGGATTCCCTCCAGCTGCTCAGGAGTTTTGATGAGCTTATGATTGGGAACGGGAACACGTTTGAGCTTATAGGCTGCGATTTTATCATCAAAGTCTGCGTGACAGGATTTGTATTTTTTGCCGCTGCCGCACCAGCAGGGATCGTTTCTACCGATTTTCATAGTATTACTCCTTTTTGATTTGTATAGATTGCTTTCTAAGCTAATGGTAGCACAAAAAGGAAAATGGTACAATAGAAGAAAATGAGAAAAAGAGATTGACAAATGGAAAAAAGAGGTGTATTCTCTTAAATCATAGTTAAACGATATGAAATATGGGGTGAGGATATGCTTTTGAAAAGTACGATTTTTGGCTGTTGTTGCTGTCAAGCGTGAAAATTTGTGTTACACTACTGAGAGAGAAAGATTTTTTTGAAACGGAGGCTAACGATTATGGCTAAGATTTATAAAAGTGTAGAGGAACTGATTGGAAACACACCCTTACTGGAATTGACAAAGCTGGAAAAAGGAACAGGTGCAACCCTGCTTGCGAAGGTGGAGGCACTCAACCCCGGCGGCAGTGCGAAGGACCGTATTGCGAAGCGCATGGTGGAGGATGCGGAGAAGGCAGGTATTTTAAAGGAGGGCGCAACCATTATTGAGCCTACCAGCGGGAACACAGGCATTGGCTTGTCGCTGATGGCGGCGGCAAGGGGTTATCGTGCGATTATCGTGATGCCTGACAGCATGAGCATGGAGCGCAGACTGCTGATGACAGCCTTTGGTGCGGAGCTGGTGCTGACAGAAGGCAAGCTGGGCATGAAGGGCGCAGTGGAAAAGGCGGAGGAGCTGGCGAAGGAAATCCCCGATTCCTTTATCGCAGGGCAGTTTGACAACCCCTCCAACGCTGCGGCGCATTATGACACCACCGGCCCTGAAATTTGGGCAGACACCGAGGGCAAGGTGGATATTTTTGTGGCAGGCATTGGCACAGGCGGCACCATTACAGGCACGGGCAGATATTTGAAGGAAAAGAACCCCGACATTCAAATCATTGCGGTGGAGCCTGCGGATTCTCCCCTGCTTTCCAAGGGCGTTGCAGGCCCGCACGGGATTCAGGGCATTGGTGCAAACTTCGTGCCTTCTGTTTTGGACACAACGATTTATGATGAAATTGTGACCGTAACAAATGAGGAGGCGTATGCAGGGGGCAGAAGCCTTGCAAGAGAGGAAGGACTGCTGGCGGGGATTTCCGCAGGTGCGGCACTGCACGCAGCAAAAGAGGTGGCAAAGCGTCCTGAAAATGCAGGGAAAAACATTGTTGTATTCCTGCCTGACACAGGGGACAGATACCTCTCCACACCGATGTTCCAAGAATGATGGGACGTGAGCAGCGGCAATTTCTACAATTCATTGCGGCGTTGACCATGCTGATAGACCATATCGGCGTGGTCTTTTTTCCGACTGTGCTTGGCTTTCGTGCCATTGGGCGATTTTCCTTTCCGCTGTTTGCCTTCGGGATTGCCGAGGGGGTTCGCTATACGCATAGCTTTTGGCGGTATTTCGGGCGGATTTTGCTGACGGCGTGTCTTTCTCAGCCGATTTATATGCTGCTGTTTGCTACGGCGCAGGGCAACCCCTTATTTATGCTGGCTTGGGGAGCGGCGGCACTTTATTTCTGGCGGGAGGGCAAACGGGCGGTTGCGGCAGTGCTGCTGTGCGGCGCCTGCTTTGCGGATATGAGCTATGGTTGGTACGGCGTTTGGACCATCTTTTTCTTTGGGCTTTATGAGGAAAGAGAGAGCCTCTGCTTTTACGGACAGCTTTTGCTGACTTTGCTTTACGGCTTTTTCACAAAGGCTTGGATTCAGCTTTTATCCCTGTTTTCCTTTGGATTTTTCGATGGAACATGGCGTGTGGCGGCCTGTTCAAAAAAACTGCCCCGCTATTTCTTTTATGTGTTTTATCCACTGCATTTGTTGGTGCTTTGGGGGCTGCGCAGCGGAATATCATAGTGCATTTTTTCTCCGAAATGTGATATAATACCCACGGATGAATCCGTGGGTTAGCCGCTTACAGCGTCTATCTGCTGTTTTCACAGCAAATTCTACGATTCGCAGGCACAGCCTGCTCATACCATGTCTTGCGGAAGAAAATATCTGCTTTGCAGCTGCTTTCTTCCCCTGCAAACATGGTATAATAAGGTTTAATCGAAAAAACAAAAGGAGAATGAATCTATGCGGAAATGGAAACGGACGATGACGGCAGGACTTTTGCTTTGTGCGCTGATGACAGCCTTGAGCGGCTGTGGGACTGCGAAGGAAAAGAAAGCATATCCTGCGATGGAATTGGTGGATATCGGCAAAATGGAATTGGCAACGGTGGAAAGCGAAACGGCAAGCTATGAATATGACGCAGAGCTTTGGGCGCCGAAGGAAGAAATTGTGAACAGCCTTGTGCTGTATCAAAAGGACACGATGGATACGGAGCAGCCGGTCAGCATCAATGTGCAGGTGGCAGGGGAGAGAAAGCAGGCGTTGGATGAAGCACTGATGAATCAAGTGCTGAAGCAGCTGGAAAAGAATGCCTCTTTGACGGTGGAAACCTGTGAGCTGCGCAGCTTTGACGGAAGCCCTGTGATTTATATGGAAAATGCGTTTCACTTCGATAACGAGGTCATTGACAAAATGATTGAAAATAAGCTTTGGACGGAGGAATCCTTGAAGCAGGCAGGCGGCAGAGAGGCTCTGCTTGCCCTTCCCGATTCTCGCTCTATTGTTGTATACGGTATTATGGACGGAAATTTGGTGATTTACGGCGGTACCTATTATGAGGAGGCACAAAAGCAGGCGGTGGCAGATGCCATCAATGTGATGATGCAGACCATAAAAATCAAATAAGCAAAAAAAAGAAAAGGATAAATCTCGAAAATGGGATTTATCCTTTTTTGATGTCTCTTGATTTTTTGATGCCCTTGGATTTTGTTATAGCACTTGATTTTGCTTGCGTGCTTGAAAGAGTGCCTTCAGCACAACAGCAACGATGGGGCCTAAAATTAGACCGAATACCCCGATACACTTAAAGCCGAAATACATGGAGAACAGCGTTAAGAGGGGATGCAGGCCGATTTGCGTGCCAAGGATTTTCGGCTGCAAAATCTGCCGCATGATTTGTATCATGCCATACAGCACAAGATAGCCGATGGCAAGGAAGGTGTTTCCTCTGGTAAAGAAATAAATTGCGCCCGGCCAAAGAATGAGCCCACTGCCGAAGAAGGGCAGTGCATCAATGATGGCAATGAGGATGCTCAAAAGCAGGGGGTGCGGAGAGTGCAGCACCAACAGCCCGATGAGCGTGATGACAAAGACGAAGCCCATCAGAATGAGCTGCGTTTTGATATAGCCCCAGACGGAAGCCTTCAGCTCCTGCTTGGTGGTGTGAACGGAAAGCCCGAGCAAAGGGGCAACGTGGCGGTCATATTGCTCACGAATGAGGTCTCTGTCCTTAGTGAAGAAATAGGCGGAAAGCATCGAAACGAAAAATGCGATGAAAAAGCGGGAGACACCGCCAAGCTTTCCCGTTGCCTTGCCTGTCGGGACAAGGGAGAGCAAAAAGCCGGAGGAATCTGCCTGCAAATCGGAAAAGATGGATTGCAGACCTTGGGGCAGCCTTTGGGTATAGGTGTTAAGCTGTGCCCAGAAGTGTGAAAGCCCTGTTTCCACCAAGCTGATATATTGCGGCAGGTTTTCCGCAAATTTTTTCAGCCTTGCCATGATGCCTGTGCCGCTCCAAAAGCCGAGCAGCCCCAAAAACGCAAACAGCAGCAAAATACCGATGATGGCGCTGATTCCACGGGGAACATGAAGCCTTTGCAGGCGGTCTGCCAAAGGATTGAACAGAAGGCTCAACAGCCAACCAATCAAAAAGGGCAGAAAAATCCGAAAGAGATAGCGGAAGAATAAAAAGCAGATGAGGATTGCCGCAAAAAGCAGGACAATATCATGGATGAGCTGCTTATTTTTTTCATAGAATTTCCACATAATGAACCCCCCTTTTTGAAAAGGACTTTTTTTCCTTATATTATAGCACAAAATGGAGGAGGGGGATTCATCTTCCGTCTTTTTTAAAGGATTTGTAAGAAAGTTCATTTTTTCGACAAATTTTCTTTTTTTGTGTAAGTTGATGGTTGCGTCTTTGTTTGATATAGTGTACAATATCCATAATAGTTTGTATACAGTATAGAAAAAACGGGAGGCTACACCGTGAGAGAAATACGGCTGAAGGCAAGGGCAAAAATCAATTTAACTTTGGATGTGACCGGCAAACGAGAGGACGGCTACCACCTTTTAGAAACCATTATGCAGACAGTAGCACTGTATGACGGTATCTATATGAAAAAGCTGGAAAAGCCTGTCATTAAGCTGAAAACAAACCTGCCTTGGCTGCCGACGGATGCACGCAATCTGGCGTGGAGGGCGGCAAGCTTAATGCGGGAGCGCTTTGGCATTGCGGAGGGTGTGTTTATTGAAATTGATAAACGAATCCCTGTTGCAGCGGGGCTTGCGGGCGGCAGTGCGGATTGTGCGGCTGTTCTGGTGGGCATGAATCGTTTGTTTGCACTGGGGCTTTCCGAGGCACAGCTTGAGGAGCTGGCAGGCAGCTTGGGTTCCGATATCCCTTACTGCGTTCGCCGTGGCACTGTGCTGTGCGAGGGAGTTGGCGAGGTGATGACAAATGCGGAGCATCCCTGTCCCGATTGCTATGTGGTGTTGGCAAAGCTGCCCGTCAGTGTTTCCACAGTCTCTGTTTACAAGGGATTGCGCTGGCAGGAGGTGGAGCAGCACCCCGATACACAGGCAATGCTTACAGCCATGAAGGAAAAAGATGTAGCGCAGATGGGCAGACTGTTGACGAATGTTTTGGAGACAGTGACCATCCCGATGCATCCGAGGATTGCAAAAATCAAAACACGTTTGGTGGAATTGGGGGCTGAGGGTGCCCTTATGAGCGGCAGTGGGCCGACAGTGTTTGCGCTGTTTACGGACAGGGCAAAGGCGAGAAAGGCGGCGGCCTTAGTGAAACGGGAATTTGCACTGAAGGATTGCTTGGCAACAAGAACGTATCGGGTGCGAAGAGAGCTGAGAGGAGAACATAACAATGACCGAAACAAAATTCAACATCAACACAAATGAGTATCTGCCTTTGCGAGATGTCGTATTTAATACCCTGCGGGATGCCATTTTGACAGGAAAGCTGGTTCCCGGGGAAAGACTGATGGAAAATCAGTTGGCGGAAAAGCTGGGCGTGAGCCGTACCCCTGTCAGAGAGGCACTGCGTATGCTGGAGCTGGAAAATCTGGTGGAGCTGGTACCCAGAAAGGGTGCGCAGGTGTTGGATATGACAGAAAAGGATATCATTGATATTCTGGAAATCAGAAGTGCCTTGGAGGGCTTGGCAACTGCTTTGGCCTGCAAGAAGATGACAAAGGAATGCTTGCAGCAGCTCAAAAATGTGGAAGTGGAATTTGAGCGTGCGGTGGCAGAAAATGATGTGGAACGCTTTGTGGATATTGATGAGGATTTCCATGATGCGATTTTCCAAGCAACCGATAATGTGAAGCTGATTCAGATGTTCCAAAATTTGAGAATCCAGCTTTATCGTTATAGATTGGCATTGGCGAAGAATGACAGCTCCATGTCTACCATTGTGGCACACCACAGAAGTATCCTGCGGGCGTTGGAAAACCATGACAGCGACGAAGGTGCGGCAGTGGCACAGGGACATATCAAATATCAGACAGAATCCATTTTGCGTTTTGTGAGAAACAAATAAAATTTTGCCTCCCGTTTGGGAGGCTTTTTTCGTGTGGCGAAAGCGGGGGTATCTTACAGTTTCGTTACAGAAAAACGGAAATTTGTGCTTTTGCTTGCAATCTTTCTATGGATATCATAAAATAGTAGCAGTAGGATTTTGTTATATTTTGAAGAAATAAGGGGGGAAAACCCGTGGCTGATACAGTATTCCCGAAGCGAGAGGAACGTGTACCCTATGGCAGCGGAAGGCCTGCCGAGCGGGACAGAAAAAATAAAAGGGGCAAGAAGGCGGGCAGAACGAGCCGCAAGCCGACGGAGAAAAAGCGTGGCAAGAGGGACGGCAAAAGGCTGAACCGCAATGCGCTTTATCTGATTGGGATTGCAGTGCTTTTGTTCATTGTTTTTTTGTTTGTGCGGAAAAACGGCTCTGCGGTGTTTATTGCGGATGCGCAGATTGGCATTTTGGAGACAAGAAAGGTAACAGCGGCGGAGCTGACCTCGACACTGGAAAGCCAACTGGAGGGTATTGTCGGCTCGAAGGTGCAGATTAACGAGAAAATCAAGGTGGAGGGTGTGCATATCGGGAGCAAGCAGAAGAAGGATGTTTGCACGAAGGAGCATTTACTGCCGAAGATGCGCAGCAAGGTAACCTATAAGGTGGAGGCTGCCATCATTACGGTGGATGGCGAAAAGGTGGCAATCCTTGCCAATGAAAAAGCGGCGAATGCGGTGCTGAAGCAGGTGCAGACCGACCTGATGCCTGAGGAGGGCGTTGCGGAGGATGCGGAAATCGGCTGGCAGGAGAAGGTTGAGATTGTCAATGAATTTGTGGATTCGACACAGATTTTGGAGCAGGAGGATGCAAAGAAGCTGCTGGAGTCCACGACGGAGGCTACCCAAAGCTATACCGTGCAATCGGGGGATGCGCTGTATCTGATTGCGAATAAATTTAAAACAACAGTGGAAAGGCTGAATCAGTTGAATGAGGGGACAAACCTTTCCGACGGGATTCGTGTGGGACAGGTCATCAATGTGCCGATGGAAAAACCGAAGATTTCCGTCAAAACGGTGGAAACACAGGTGTTGACCGCCGTGGAGCCGAAAACCTACCAGACGCAATATGACGATACCAAGCCTGCAAGCTATCAGAAGGTCATCCAGCAGGGCAAGGCAGGGCAGAAGAAAAGCACCATCCGCATTACCCGTGTCAACGGTCAAGTGACGGAGGAAAAAGAGGTGGATAAGGAGATTATCCAAGAGGCTGTGCCTGAAATTATCGTGAAGGGAACAAAGTAAGAAAAATAGCGAAAAAAAGAAGGTCGTTTCGGAATTTCTCGTTTCGGAACGGCTTTTTTGTGGTAATATAGTCTATATCAGAACCGTACTTATGTAAAGGAGGTTGTTTTTATGGGGATTTCCTTTTCCCTGAAGGGAGATTTTATTCAAAAAGAAGAGATTTTTGCTTTGCAGGCGGAGGTGGAGCGCTGCCATCTGGCACTCCATGAAAAAACCGGCAAGGGTAATGATTTTTTAGGCTGGGTGGATTTGCCGATTGCCTATGATAAGGATGAATTTGACCGCATAAAGCAGGCAGCGCAGCGGATACAGGCAAACAGCGAGGTGCTGATTGTGATTGGGATTGGCGGCTCCTATCTGGGAGCGAGAACGGCACTCGATTTCATCAAAACTCCGTTTTATAATGAGCGGAGGAAGGGAACGCCTGCGATTTATTTTGTGGGCAATAACATCAGCTCCGCTTATTTGAGCGATATTCTTGCGATTTTGGGCGAACGGGATTTTTCCGTGAATGTTATCTCAAAATCCGGCACAACGACAGAGCCTGCGATTGCATTTCGTATCTTTAAGCAGCTTTTGGAGAAGAAATACGGCAAGGCAGAGGCGGCAAAGCGTATTTTTGCGACAACCGACAAAGCCAAAGGGGCGTTAAAGGAAATGTGCGACAAGGAGGGCTATGAAACCTTTGTGATTCCCGATGATATCGGCGGACGGTTTTCCGTGTTGACACCGGTGGGCTTATTGCCGATGGCAGTTGCCGGCGTGGACATTGATGCGGTTCTGGAGGGGGCGGCTGCGGCGAGAGTGCGTTACAGCAACCCTGATTTGAAGGAAAATGACTGCTATCAATATGCGGCACTGCGCCATTTGTTCTATCAGAAGGGGAAAACAGTGGAAATTCTGGCAAATTATGAGCCGCACCTGACCTCCTTCGGTGAATGGTTTAAGCAGCTTTTTGCGGAAAGCGAGGGCAAGGAGCAGAAGGGGATTTTTCCTGTTACGGCGAATTTTTCAACGGATTTACATTCCATCGGGCAATATATTCAGGATGGACGGCGGTGCTTTTTTGAAACGGTGCTGTGGGTGAAAAAGCCGAAGGCGGATATTACAGTGCCGTTTGATATGCAGGATGGAGATGGACTGAATTTTCTGGCGGAAAAGGAAATGCACTTTGTCAACAGCAAGGCATTTGCAGGCACTATGCTGGCACACATGGACGGCGGCGTGCCGAATTTGGTAATTACGCTGGATGAAATGGACGCTTATCACTTTGGGGCTTTGGTTTATTTCTTTGAAAAGGCAGTCGGCATCAGTGGCTATCTTTTGGGGGTAAACCCCTTCGACCAACCGGGTGTTGAGGCGTATAAGAAAAATATGTTTGCACTTTTGGGCAAGGGCGGCTATGAGGATAGAAGGGCGGCACTTGAAGAAAGATTGTAAAACGAAGATGCGGGGGCTTCGGGGCTGAAGGAAAGGGCATTTTGTAAGGATAAATCGGAATTTTTAGGAGCAAAGATATGAACACTATTGTACAGCTGCTTCCTCTTGAATGCAGTGATAGAGAACAGTTTATTTCGGATAATCAGGAAGCCTTTAATTATGGCGCAATGGAAGAATTCGGTCTTAGAG
>NZ_CAKQVD010000062.1 GCF_934277605.1 uncultured Anaerotignum sp. | reverse complement strand
GTATCTTCGTTCGACTTGCATGTGTTAAGCACGCCGCCAGCGTTCATCCTGAGCCAGGATCAAACTCTTATATTGAAGTTTTGTTCCGGCCAGATTCTCTGGCTAACTCCGGTTTTTCTAAACCGGCAAAATTTGTCTTTTAGCATTCGTTTCCGTTTGCTTGAATTGACTATGGGTTGTGTTTATTCATATCCATTGTTCAGTTTTCAAGGATCAATCTGCTTTTCAGCAGCGAAGATTATTTTATCAAATCTTCATTTGTTTGTCAAGCACTTTTTTATTTTCGTGCCTTGCTGATATTTCGCACCAGCAGAATTTATTATATCAAGTCTGCTTTCGCTTGTCAAGGTTTTTATTTAAAAACCTTTCAGCTTTTTGCGATTTCTGTGATTCGATTTTCTCAGCCTGTCCCTTTTGCTTTTCGCAGGGACATTTATATATTATACACGCATAACGAAAAATGTCAACAACTTTTTTCACTTTTTTCGACATTCTTTTCAAATCCTTGCTTTTCCTGCATTTCCGCCCCTTTTTGCACCCTCTTTCGCCTGTTTCTACTATAATAAGCGAACCGCCTGCCGCACATCTGCCTCTCCAAACAGCAAACCCGACCATAAGCAGTCGGGTTCCTTTCTATTTCTTATCTGTTTCTTTTACGCCTCGGCCTTCGCCTGACGCATTGCCTGTTTTTTCTCCTCCATCTTGGAAACACACAACGTGCAAGCCGCATCGCCGGTAATGTTTACGGTTGTCCGCCCCATATCAAAGATACGGTCAATCCCTGCAACCAGAGCAATCCCCTCCACCGGCAAACCAACGCTTTGCAGCACCATTGCCAGCATAATCATCCCTGCGCCGGGCACACCTGCCGTCCCGATGGATGCCAAGGTTGCCGTCAGAATAATCGTCAACTGCTGGCTCAATGTCAAATCAACACCAAAGCAGGTTGCAATAAAAATAACGCAAACCCCTTGGTAAATCGCCGTACCATCCATATTAATGGTTGCCCCCAAGGGCAGCACAAAGCTTGCAACATCCTTCTTTGCGCCCAATTTCTGCACACATTCCAAATTCAAGGGCAGTGTGCCGACAGAGGATGCACTTGAAAACGCAAACAAAATCGCAGGCAGCATTCCTTTAAAAAACGCCAGCGGGCTCACTTCGCCCAAAGCCTTCACCGTCACGGAATAAATCAAAACCATGTGCAGCAGATATGCAATATACGCAACCAACAGCACCGTTGCCAAATCCCCCAACACAGAGGGGCCGTTTTCCGCCACCACAGGTGTAATCAAGCAAAAAACACCAATCGGGCTCAGCTTGATGATTGCATCCATCACATACATGGAAATCGCACTTGCACTTTCCACAAAATCCGTAAAGGCCTTGCCCTTTCCGCCAACCGCAATCGCTCCAAAGCCAAAAAACAGTGCAATCACAATCACCTGCAGCATATTTGCGTTTACCATCGGCTCCAACGCATTGCTCGGGAAAATATTTACAATCGTTTCAATAAAGCTCGGAGACTCCGCCGCCTCATATTCCAAGCCGGAGGTTGTCAACTGATGAAAAAAGCCTTTGCTCAGGTTTGCAATCATCAGCCCAATGAAAACTGCCACTGCCGTTGTGCACATATAATAGCAAACGGTTTTCACGCCGATACTGCCGACCTTTCGCATATCCTGCATGGAAATCACGCCGCTCATAATCGAGAACAGCACAATCGGCACAACAATAAATTTAACCAGATTCAAAAATAGCGTCCCAAACGGCTTAATATAGTTCACCGCAATTTCGGGCGTTTTCATCAGTGCCGCACCTGCCAGAATCCCCAGCACCAGTCCGGCAAAAATATATGCCGCCAAGGGCAGCCTTTTCTTTTCCTTTGCCATCTTTTTCTCTCTCCTTCTTCCGAAAAATCGCACCGTTGCTTATTTTACAATACCCTCCCCCGTTTTTCAATGCTTTCCTGCACTTTCCATGAAAAAATGCGCCACTCAACCAACGGTTTGTATACTTTTTTGAAGGAATCCTGTAAACTGAATGCAAAGGAAGTGAATGAAAATGAATCAAATCAAAATCGGAAAATTTATCGCCCTGTGCAGAAAGGAAAAACAGCTTACCCAAAAGCAGTTGGCAGAACGGCTGCATCTTACCGACCGTGCAATCTCCAAATGGGAAAACGGAAAATCCATGCCCGATTCCTCCGTCATGCTTGCCCTCTGTCAGGAATTGGGAATCAGCGTCAATGAATTGCTTTGCGGAGAAAAAATCAAGCTGCAGGATTACAACAAAATCGCAGAGGAAAATTTGCTGGCGCTGACAAAGAAAGAGGAGCAGCAAAACAAAAAGCTTCTGCTCTATGAAAAGGTAATCGGACATACCTCCTCGGTCTCCTTTCTTATCCTCGTCTTTGTCACCTCCTTCTTCGTGCAGAGCAACCCCGCAAGAATCATTTTATTGATCCTCGCCTTTGCGCTTTTCCTCATCGGCATTTCCTTTGCACTGAAAATAGAAACGGAAACCGGATATTATGAATGTCCGCACTGCCATCATAAATATGTGCCAAGCTACCGCAGTGTTTATTTCGCCCCGCACCTTTTCACAACTCGTTATCTGCGCTGCCCAAGCTGTCAGAAAAAGGGCTGGCAGAAAAAGGTTCTCAAATAAATCCGCACAGCAAAAAAAGGGATAAATCCTCACTCGAAGGATTTATCCCTTTTTGATATGTTGCTATGCCTTCCGCCTGCTTATGTATGCTTTAGCGGGGGAAGTTAATCTGTGCCTGTGCCGCAGCCAATCTTGCGATAGGAACACGGTAAGGAGAGCAGGATACATAGTCCAGACCAATCTGGTGGCAGAATTCAACAGAATAAGGATCGCCGCCATGCTCGCCGCAGATACCCAGATGGATGTCGGGACGAACGGGTTTTGCCTTTTCTACTGCCCACTGCATCAACAGACCAACGCCTGTTCTGTCCAGTCTTGCTGTGGGGTCCACCTCATAGATGTTCTTGTCGATGTAGTCAGCCAGAATCTTACCTGCGTCATCACGAGACAGGCCGTAAGTCATCTGTGTCAGGTCATTTGTACCGAAGGAGAAGAATTCAGCCTCTGTCGCAATCTGATCTGCTGTCAGTGCGGCTCTGGGAATTTCAATCATGGTACCAACCAGATAATCCAGCTTCTTGCCCTTTTCTTCAAATACCTTTTCTACTGTTTCCACAACAATATTCTTTACATATTTCAGTTCCTTGATTTCGCCAACCAAAGGAATCATGATTTCAGGCTTAATGTTGATGCCATCCTCCTCGGAAACCTCGATAGCAGCTTCCATGATAGCCTTTGCCTGCATTCTTGCAATTTCGGGATAGCTTACAGCCAGACGGCAGCCTCTATGGCCCATCATGGGGTTCAGCTCATGCAGACTGCGTGCCTTGATTTTCAGCTCTTCCACTGTTTTGCCTGTCATTTCAGCCAGCTGCACAAATTCCTCCTCTGTGTTAGGCATGAACTCATGCAGAGGGGGATCCAGCAGACGAATAGTAACAGGTCTTTCCTGCATTGCCTTGTAGATGCCCTTGAAGTCATCCTTCTGGAACGGCTCAATGCCCTCCAGTGCTGCTTCTCTTTCTTCCACGGTATCAGACATAATCATCTTTCTGAATTTCATGATTCTGTCAGCCGCAAAGAACATATGCTCTGTTCTGGTCAGACCGATCCCCTCTGCACCGAAGTCGATTGCTGTCTGTGCATCGTGAGGTGTGTCGGCATTTGTTCTAACCTTCAGCACTCTCTTTGCATCTGCCCAAGCCATGAATGTCTTGAAGTTGCCTGTGATTTCTGCTTCAACTGTCGGGATATCCTCGCCATAGATGTTACCTGTGGAGCCATCCAGAGAGATATAGTCGCCTTCCACGAAGGTTCTGCCGCCCAGTGTGAAGGTTTTTGCTTCTTCATTCATCTTGATTTCTTCACAGCCGGATACACAGCAGGTACCCATACCACGTGCAACTACCGCAGCGTGAGAGGTCATACCGCCACGAACAGTCAGGATACCCTGGGATGCAGCCATACCCTCGATATCCTCGGGAGATGTTTCCAAACGAACCAGAATAACTCTGTCGCCTGCTTCTGCAGCCGCCTTTGCATCCTCTGCTGTGAAGTAAATCTTACCTGCAGCAGCACCGGGGGATGCGGGCAGACCCTTGCCCAGAGGCTTTGCAGCCTTCAGTGCAGCCTGGTCAAATGCAGGGTGCAGCAGCTGGTCCAGCTGTTTGGGTTCCACTCTCAGCAGTGCTTCGTCTGTTGTAATCAAGCCCTCGTCTACCATGTCAACGGCAATTCTCAGTGCAGCGTTTGCGGTTCTCTTGCCGTTTCTTGTCTGCAGGAAGAACAGCCTGCCTTCTTCAATGGTAAATTCCATATCCTGCATATCCTTATAGTGATTTTCCAGTGTGTTTGCAATTTCAATGAACTGGTCATAAACTGCGGGCATATCCTCCTTCAGCTTTGCGATGGGGTTGGGTGTACGAACACCTGCAACTACGTCCTCGCCCTGTGCGTTTACCAGATATTCGCCCAGCATTGCCTTTTCGCCTGTTGCAGCGTTTCTTGTGAAGGCAACACCTGTACCGGAGGTATCGCCCATGTTGCCGAATACCATCATCTGTACGTTTACTGCGGTACCCCAGCTATAAGGGATATCGTTCATTCTTCTGTAAACGAAAGCACGGGGGTTATCCCAGCTGCGGAATACAGCCATTGCTGCTTCCAAAAGCTGTTCCTTGGGATCCTGAGGGAATTCTTTGCCCTGGTCATCCAGATAAATCTGCTTGAAGATCGCTGTAACCTTCTTCAAATCCTCAGCTGTCAAATCTGTGTCGTATTTTGCACCGACGCTTTCTTTATATTCGTCCAGCTTTCTTTCAAATTTAGATTTGGAAACGCCGATAACAACGTCCGCAAACATCATAATAAATCTTCTGTACGAGTCATAAGCAAATCTTGTATTTCCTGTTTTCTTTGCCAAGCCTTCTACGGAAATATCATTCAGCCCCAGGTTCAAAACAGTATCCATCATGCCGGGCATGGATGCTCTTGCACCGGAACGAACGGAAACCAGCAGGGGATTTTCGGGATCGCCCAGCTTCTTGCCTGCGATTTCTTCCAATTTTGCCAGAGCAACTTCAATCTGGTCAATCATTTCATCTGTCAGCTTTTTGCCGCCTTCGTTGTATTCCGTACAAGCCTCTGTGGAGATTGTGAAGCCATAAGGAACAGGCAGTCCCAGATTTGTCATTTCAGCAAGGTTGGCACCTTTGCCGCCCAGCAGGTTTTTCATGCCGGCATTGCCTTCACTGAACATATAAACATATTTCTTGCTCATTACTCATTACCTCCTGTAATCAATTTTGGTAAAATTTTGTTTCTTGCTCCGCCGTCCTTTTCCGGCAAAAGCAGTTCAAAAACATTTCATAAAAAATCATACCACTGTTCTTATAGAGGAAAATCTTTCCCTATGTTAAGAATACCCCAAATCCTTTCGTTGCACAAGGGTGTATTTTGTATTTTTTGAAAAAATTGGGACATTTTTCGCCCCACAATTTTCAATATATCGAAAATTCGTAAAAAATATTTAACAGAAGCCCTTTTTGGTATCAAAAAAGCAGCCCAAAACGGACTGCTTTTTATTTTTATCTCATTACAGCAGGCTGCCAACTGTCAGGAACAGAGGAGCGAATACCAGAGATACAACTGTCATCAGCTTAATCAAAATGTTGATGGAAGGGCCGGAAGTATCTTTGAAGGGGTCACCAACAGTATCACCGATAACGGCTGCTGCGTGTGCATCGGAGCCTTTGCCGCCGTGGTTGCCTTCTTCGATGTACTTCTTCGCATTATCCCATGCACCGCCGGCATTGGACATGAAGATAGCCATCATAACACCTGTTACCAGAGCGCCTGCCAGCAGACCGCCCAGAGCGTCAACGCCAAGCACCAGACCAACTACCAGAGGAGCTGCAACTGCCATGATACCGGGAACCAGCATTTCCTTCAGTGCTGCTGTTGTGGAAATTTCTACACACTTCTTGTAGTCGGGCTTACCTGTCCCCTCCATGATGCCGGGGATGGTGCGGAACTGTCTTCTTACTTCTTCAATCATTTCAAATGCAGCTTTACCTACGGACTGCATTGTGAATGCGGAGAACAGGAAGGGCAGCATACCACCAATCAAAAGACCGATGATAACACGAGGATTCAGCATATCAATTGTGGACAGACCAACTGCTTCTGCATAGGATACGAACAGAGCCAGTGCTGTCAGTGCTGCAGAACCGATTGCAAAGCCTTTACCCATAGCTGCTGTTGTGTTACCAACTGCGTCCAGCTTATCTGTGATGTTTCTTACGGAATGATCCAAGCCTGCCATTTCTGCGATACCACCTGCGTTATCGGCGATAGGGCCGTAAGCGTCAACCGCTACGGTGATACCTGTGGTTGCCAGCATACCTACTGCGGACAGAGCGATACCATACAGACCGCATACTGTAAATGCAATAAAGATACCTACGCAAATCAGGATAATAGGAATTGCTGTGGATTCCATACCAACAGCCAGACCGGAAATGATTGTTGTTGCAGGGCCCGTTTCGGACTGGTCTGCAATTTTCTTAACGGATTTGTAATCACCGGAGGTATAAACCTCTGTAATCATACCGATAATCTGACCTACAATCAGACCTGCGATAACAGCGATTGCTGCTTTCATATCGCCAAAGCAGGACTTGGACAAAATAACGGAAACGATAGCAACCAAAATTGCTGCTGTATAGGAACCTGTTTTCAGAGCCTTGTGCGGGTTTGCGTTTTCGTCGCCCTTAACAAAGAAGGTACCGATGATGGAAGCCAGAATACCTGTTGCTGCCAGCACCAGAGGATACAGAGCGCCTTCTGCGCTGTAATATACCAAGCCCAGTGTGATAGCAGAGATAATGGAACCAACATAGGATTCAAACAGGTCAGCACCCATGCCGGCAACGTCGCCTACGTTGTCGCCTACGTTATCGGCGATAACTGCGGGGTTACGAGGGTCATCCTCGGGGATACCTGCTTCAACCTTACCTACCAGGTCAGCACCAACGTCGGCAGCCTTTGTATAGATACCGCCGCCAACACGGCCAAACAGTGCGATAGAGGAAGCACCCAGAGAGAAACCGAACAGGATATCTGCATTGTGTGTGAATACATAGATTGCGCCTACGCCCAAAAGACCCAGACCAACTACGCACATACCCATAACTGCGCCGCCGCTGAATGCGATAGACAGGGCTTTGTTCATACCGCCTGTTTTAGCTGCGTTTGCAGTTCTTACGTTTGCATTTGTTGCAACTGTCATGCCGAAGAAGCCTGCCAGTGTGGAGAAGATTGCACCCACAACGAAGCAGATTGCTGTGGGCCAGCTTACCCCGAACCCAATCAGAATAAACAGCACAGCCGCAAAGATAATCAGAATTTTGTATTCTGCGGACAGGAATGCTCTTGCACCCTCTCTGATGCTTGCAGCGATTTCCTGCATTCTTTCTGTACCTTCGTCCATTTTGTTTACCTTACTTGCCAGGACGAAAGCAAACAGCAGCGCCACAATACCGAGTACAGGCGCCAGATAGATTAAACTTGCCATAATAATCCCCCTGTTTCTTAAAAATTTTTTAGAATGTGGATAATAATAAAAATGCGGAATATAACTTCTTTCCCGCCGGGGCGGAAAATCAGCTCCCATAAACACGCCCTTCGTTCCCTCTCAGTCGGTTCTGCCGAGAAAGTCCCGAAAAAAACAAATACACTGCCGATTCCTTTTGCACCGAAAAGCCCTGTTTTTGATTGGCGCAGAGGGGCAGCGTGTCCGATTTTTCATGCGTTCCCTACGGGTCAAGTCATATTCTGTCCCACACATAAGTATAAACGAAAGGGTTTGCAAAAATCAAGTCCCATCCTCCACACAGTTGTACTAATTTTGTATACCATTTTTGTTATTTTTGAACAATCTGCACAAACAAATCCCCTCCCAATAAAAAAACTCCCTCTAAATGACAAGAGGGAGCTGTTTTTTTATTGAATTTCTACCGCATTAACACAAAAACTGTGCCACCAGCGGTAATGTGATTACAGAAAGTATCGTGGAAACAAAGGCATACTCCGATGCTCTTTTTTCGTCATTGCCGTAAAGGTCCGCAAAGGAGGGCAAAGCCGCCGCCGCAGGTGTCCCCATCAGCACCACCAAAACGCTCAGTGCCATGCCGTCCATAAAAATGCCGCAAATCAGCTTGGAAATAATCGGCATGATAATCAGCGTGAAAAAGCTGAAGATATAAACTATCTTATCCTTAAAAATTTCCCGCACCTTTGCCGCCGCCAGCAAGGAGCCGATATAAATCATAGACAGGCATACCGTTGTGTTTGCGGAATACTGCAGCACATCAAAAATAGGCTGTGGCAGGGAAATCGAGTTCACAAAGCAGAATACACCGATGATTGCGGAAAGGCAAATCAGGTTGATAAACGCATCCTTGAGTATCTGCAATGCGGATTTTTTCAAATCACTGCCCATTGCAAACAAAATCGAGCAAACAGTAAACAGGAATACGTTGCAGGTAAACATAACCGCCACGCAGAAAATCAAGCCCTCTGCACCGTACATAGCCATAATCAACGGCTGCCCCATAAAGATGACGTTGCTGTAAACGCCGCCGCCGCTGAATAGGCCCAGCTCCTTCGGCTTCATCTTCATGCACTTGCCTACAATAAAAAACATCAACGCACCGATGCAGCACATCAGATAGGTTGCACCGCAGGTTACCAGAAAGCCCTTAAATATTTCCGGAGAATACTCCCTCTGCAACAAAACAACCATGTTGCAGGGCACCGCCACTCGTGTCAACACAATCGAAAGCCCCTTGGCATTTGTCAGTGACAAATAATTCTTTTTGTGCAGCACCACGCCAACCATCATCAAAATGACCATTGTAATGAGCTGATAAATTACAGGTATCGCCATTGCTCCAAACTTCCTCCCTCTTTTTTCTCCTCATTTCGTATAGCGACTTCCATTTTATATGATGCCGGTGTCAAAAGGTCTAAGCCCACATGAGCTTGCTCATAGGTGGGTGAAAGACCTTGGTACCCGCCCCGATATGAGCATAAAAGTAGGATGATACTCCTGCGATATGCGAATATTGGGTAGGATTGTGGGAGTGCGTAGCACGGAACAATCCGCAGGCATCAAAATCGGGGGCTTTTGACCCCGACATCATTTTATATTATAATAAGCGTTTTTGCAATATTTTTTCCATTTTTTTCACAAAAATATTATTCTATTGCTAAAAATGAGATGTCTGAATAAGAAGAATGAGATGTCTTATTTATCAGAACAAAACTCAAAATGAAGCTTCTTTTCCAATAAAGCCTGTGCCGCCTTTGCCGCCAAAACCCCGATGATTGCCCCAATGAAAACATCTGTCGGGAAATGCACCCCCAGATACAAGCGGGAAAAGCCAATCAGCACCGCCAGCACATACGCCGCAATCCCATATCTTCGGTCAATGGCATAAAGTGCCGTTGCCGCCGCAAAGGAAGCAGAGGTATGCCCCGAAGGAAAGGAGGCATCCCCCAGCCGCCGAATCAAAATTTCATAGCCCAAAAGGTCGTAAGGTCTGGTGCGGCTGAACAATGGCTTTAACAGCAAATTGCACACCACCGCATTCAACACCAAGGAAAGCAGAACCAAAAGCCCACGCTCCCGCCATTTTTTCTCCCGCAAGCCCAGAAATAAAAAGAGTATGCCAATGGCAATCCAAAGCATTCCCTTATTCGCAAGAGAGGTCACAAATATCATCATCCGGTCCAAAAGCGGATGTGCAAAAAAATCCTTCAGCCAAAGCAAAAACTGCCCGTCCAATTCCAAAAGCCGTTCCATCCGAACGCCTCCTTCTTTTTTTCTGTCATCGTATCATATCTTCTCTCCTGCGGTCAACAAAATACGCCCAAAAGAAAAAGCCGAGGGAAAATCCCTCGGTTCCTCTGAGTACGCCATGAGTATTCATTTATATTCTTTTATTCTGACACAATTTTATAAATATTCGCCTTGTGGAACGCTGCGCCCACCACAAAGAAAATAATCGCACCCGCTACACCCTGCACAATGTTTTCGGGGATAGAGGTTGCTGCCACCGCAAAGCTGCTCTTGAGAATGCCGCCGCCGATGAAATAGCCGAATACCATCCAAGCAATGCCCACAACAGAAGCCAGCACATTTTTTCCGGTAAAGAATTTATCCTTTTTGCCTGCCGCAATCTTGCCAATCAGCCAGCCCATCACACCCTTGATAATCAGTGTAAAGGGTGCCCAATGGCTATAACCGCTCAGGATATCCGCCAAAGCGGAGCCAATGCCGCCAGCCACCATGCCGTATCTTGCCCCGAAGAACACCCCGATCAAAAGAATCATGCTGTCCCCCAAATGCACATAGCCCTGTGTTGCGGAAACGGGAATCTGGAACATCATCGTGCAGACTGCCACCAAAGCAATCAGCAAGCCGTGAATACAAAGCTCTTTCGTTTTCATTTTATATCTCCCACCTTACTTTTTTTCGTTAAGGTTAGGATATCACAGTCTGCCGCCACTTTCCAGATTTCTCCGCACAAAACCGCAAATTGTACCGATACGATTTGTTCCATTGTACCCACACGCTTGCCATAGCCCCTCCTTTGCGGCATAAAAAAGAGCGGTAAAAACCGCTCTTTCCAGATTGTAGACAAAGTAATTTTGAAGTAGCGGAAGGGCTTGGGAAACAAACTGTTCATTACTTTGCTACGCAAAGCAGGCTTCGCCTGCCGCCCCTTCTTGGGCGGTAAGTAGTTTCCCAAATGGAATCCGCAGTCGGCGTGGCAGTTTGCTGACAAACC
>NZ_CAKQVD010000061.1 GCF_934277605.1 uncultured Anaerotignum sp. | reverse complement strand
GAATGAATATACCTTTAAGGGCTGTTCTTCATTGCTTTCGGCGGAAGTGTTGCACCCTGCAAGCAGAACCGTACAAGCAAGCAACGATAGCATAACTGCCATTATCTTTTTCATAATATCACCATCTCATCAATTCCCGATTTATCGTTCCTTCCAAGCACAACCGCACCCACTTTTCATGCACACCTGCACCACCTGTCTCATCACGCCGTTTCAAATTTCTCCCGCACATATAAATATACCACACCATTCATGCCAAATGTACCCATAATCAGCACAACCGCCGCAACCACAATTGCCCCGATGGTATCCATCAGCCCTGAAAAATCCCTAATCTGCACACGGTAGCGAATCTCCAGAAATTGCAGAAAAAGCGCTCCCACACAGCAGCAGAAGCTCAAAATAACATATTTACTCAAGCCGCCGAAATTGCTGACCTTACCTCTTACCGCATACGGAATCCACCATGCCGCCAACCCCAATAAAATACTTCCGATACTATAATATACACTCATCTGCATTCTCTCCTTTCCGCCAAATCAACCGCCATTAATGCTCCACTCTCTGCCATGTGCCGTCCGCATTCTTTGCAAGAACCTGCTCATAGCAGTTGCTATTGCGATAAATACCTATAAAATCCGTATCCTCCTTGATGGGAATGGTATACACATTTTTTGCGCCAATGCTGCCGTTCACACCGCCAAAGGCAGAATAAAAATCCAAAAACAGCTTTCTGCCCTCCTGCTGTGCAACCGCCGCCCTTCTGATATAGCCGGCGGATGCTGCCACACCGGTATGAATGGTCATTTCTGTGCCATCTGCCTGCAACGTATATTTTTCGATATACACATTGGGATTCTTCAAAAACCCTGAGCCAAACACATAAACACAGCATACTGCCACAAGAAGCCCTATCACAATACCTGCATTTTTCTTCATAGCCGCTCCCTCCGTTCTTTCATCCGCAATTTTTCTCTTATTTGAATTATAGCATAAAACCCCACAGGCTGTCTTTTAAGACTTTCTTACAATTCCTTCCCGCCTTTTCGGTTGCAAAATCCCCCTGAGATTGCTATAATTTGAAAAAACAGATACCAAGGAGGACTTCCCATGAAAATTGCTTGCTACGCTGCGGGCTCCGTCGGCACAAACAACTATGTCATTTCCGATGACAACGGCATCACAGCCATTATCGACTGCGACGGCAACCCTGCACCCTTATATCAGTATGTAGAACAGAATCATCTCAAGGTTACACATATCCTGCTGACCCATGGACATTATGACCATGTCGGCTCTGTCAACGAGGTGGCAGAGCATTTCGGCTGCAAAATCGTCGGTGCGGCAAAGGAAATGCCTGTTTTTACCGATCCTGCGCTCAACTGTTCCCAGTTTGTCGGCGGCCCCATCATTGTGCATCCCGATATTCTGGTTTCCGAGGGGGACAAGGTCACAGTCGGCGATATGGAGTTTGATGTAATGGAAACCCCCGGGCATACCGTTGGCTCCATCTGCTTTATCGGCAAGGATATCATTTTCAGCGGCGACACGCTGTTCCAAGGCTCCTGCGGCAGAACGGATTTGCCCACAGGCGATTGGAACGATATCAAAGCCTCTCTGAAAAGACTGGCGGCACTCCCCGGCGATTATCAGGTTTATTCCGGCCACGGCCCTGCAACCACATTGGAGGAGGAGCGCAGAACCAACCCCTATATGAGATAATTCGATACCCCCGTAGCTTGCGGGGGTTATTTTTTGTGTTCGCTTGTAGGGGCTTTGGCTTTTTGTTATACTAAAACGAGTGATACAGTTTGAAAAAAAGGAGGTATTCCCATGAAATATATTCTTTCCTTGGACCAAGGCACCACCAGCTCCCGTGCCATTTTGTTCGACCAAAGTGGGCAAATGAAAAGCGTTGCCCAAAAGGAATTTCAGCAATATTACCCACAGCCCGGCTGGGTGGAGCATGATGCACCGGAAATCTGGGAAACGCAGCTTTCGGTTGCCAGAGAGGCGATTGCCAAGCTTGGCATTTCCGCAAGGGAAATTGCCGCCATCGGCATTACCAACCAAAGAGAAACCACAATCCTTTGGGATAAGCGAAACGGCAAGCCGATTCATCACGCTATCGTTTGGCAGTGCAGAAGAACGGCGCCCTATTGCGATTCTTTGCAGGAGCAGGGCTATACCGAAAAAATCCGAGAAAAAACAGGGCTTTTGATTGATGCCTATTTCTCCGCAACAAAAATCCGCTGGATTTTGCAGAATGTCCCCGAAGCAAAGGCACTTGCGGAAAGCGGCAATCTGCTCTTTGGTACGATTGATACTTGGCTGATTTGGAACCTGACAGGCGGACAGGTACACGCCACCGATTATTCCAACGCCTCCCGCACCATGCTGTTCAATATTCATACGCTCACATGGGATACCGAACTTCTGGAATTATTTGAAATCCCTCGTTCCATCTTGCCCGAGGTGCGCCCGTCCAGCGGCATTTTCGGCAGCACGCTCCCCCTCCTGTTCGGCGAAAGCATCCCGATTGCAGGGGCAGCAGGCGATCAGCAATCCGCTTTGTTTGGGCAGGCGTGCTTCTCCCCCGGCACCGCCAAGAACACCTTTGGCACAGGCGGCTTTTTGCTGATGAACACCGGAGACAAGCCCGTTTCCTCACAAAACGGCCTGGTAACCACGATTGCATGGGGCTTGGATGGCAAGCTTACCTATGCACTGGAGGGCTCCATTTTTGTTGCAGGGGCGGCAATTCAATGGCTGCGGGACGAATTGGGGCTGATTTCCTCCGCCGCAGAAACAGAAGGGCTTTGCAGGCAGGTGGAGGATACCTGCGGTGTCTATCTTGTGCCTGCCTTTGTCGGCCTTGGTGCGCCCTATTGGGACCCCTACGCAAGAGGCTGCCTGACAGGGCTGACCAGAGGGGCAAACCGCTGTCATATCGTGCGTGCCGCTGTGGAATCCATGGCATATCAGACCTATGATGTGCTGCACGCCATGGAGCAGGATGCAGGCATTCCCTTGGCAGAGCTGCGTGTGGATGGCGGTGCGGCGGCCAATTCCTTCCTGCTGCAATTTCAGTCCGACATCACAGGCGTACCCGTTTTACGCCCCTCCACACTGGAAACCACTGCCCTCGGTGCCGCCTATTTGGCAGGGCTTGCCGTCGGCTATTGGGCAGATTTATCGGAAATCCGCCGCAACTGGCAGGTTTCCGCTGCCTTCTCCCCTGCGGCAGAAAGTGAAAAAATCAAGGAAAAGCTGGCAGGCTGGCATCATGCGGTCAGACAGGCAAGGCTCTCTGATGAGGCAAAATAACTATATCTTGTTAAAATATGCCGCATATATTGATTTTAACCACCAGATATAGTATAGTATTCGATATACTCAAAAATTTCGTTTCTTGCCGAAAAAGGAGGAAGGCTTATGTATGTCATCAAAAAGGATAATACCCACGAGGCATGGAATGTGCAGAAGGTCGTGGTTGCAGTCAATAAATCCGCTTATCGTGCCATGGTAAAATTCACACAGGAGGATCTGGATTTCATCTGCTCCTTCGTGGAGGATAAGGCACGCTCTTTGGGGCGGGAGGGCATCCCCATTGCCGAAATGCACAACATTGTGGAAAGTGCCTTGGAGCAGGTGAAGCCGGAGGTTGCAAAAAGCTATCGGGACTACCGCAACTATAAGCAGGATTTTGTAAAAATGCTGGATGAGGTGTATAAAAAAAGCCAATCCATCATGTATATCGGAGACAAGGAAAACAGCAACTCCGACAGTGCCCTTGTTTCCACCAAGCGTTCTTTGATTTATAATCAGCTCAACAAGGAGCTTTATCAGAAATTCTTTATGACAACCGAGGAGCTGCAGGCGTGTCGGGATGGGTATATTTATATCCACGATATGTCCGCCAGAAGGGACACCATGAACTGCTGCCTGTTTAACGTGCAGGCTGTGCTGGCAGGCGGCTTTGAGATGGGGAATCTTTGGTATAACGAGCCGAAAACCCTTGAGGTTGCCTTTGATGTGATCGGGGATATTGTGCTTTCTGCGGCAAGCCAGCAATACGGCGGCTTTACCGTTCCCTCCGTTGATTTGCTCTTGGAGCCGTTTGCGGAGAAAAGCTATGAAAAATATTACCGCCGCTACATCGGCATGGGGCTGACCGCCCGTGTGGCAGACAAAGAGGCCATGAAGGATATCCAAAAGGACTTCGACCAAGGCTTTCAGGGCTGGGAATATAAATTCAACACTGTGGCCTCCAGCCGTGGCGATTACCCCTTCATCACAATGACCTTCGGCACAGGTACAGGCAAATTCGCCAAAATTGCCTCCATCTCTATGCTGAATGTCCGCAGAAAAGGGCAGGGCAAAAAGAACTGCAAAAAGCCCGTACTCTTTCCCAAGCTGGTGTTCCTCTATGACGAAAACCTGCATGGCGCAGGAAAGGAATTGGAGGATGTCTTTGAGGCAGGGATTCTCTGCTCCTCCAAGACCATGTACCCCGATTGGCTTTCCCTGACGGGCGAGGGCTATGTAGCGGAGATTTATCAGAAATACGGTGCCATCATCAGTCCCATGGGCTGCAGAGCCTTCCTCTCCCCTTGGTTTGAACGGGGCGGCATGGAGCCTGCCGATGCAGAGGACAAGCCCGTTTTCGTGGGACGGTTCAACATTGGTGCCGTCAGCCTGCATTTGCCCATGATTTATGCCAAGGCAAAGCAGGAAAGCCGCCCCTTCTTCGAGGTTTTGGATTATTATTTGGAGCTGATTCGTCAGCTTCACATCCGCACCTATGCGTATCTTGGGGAAATGCGTGCCTCCACCAACCCGCTTGCCTATTGCGAGGGCGGCTTTTACGGCGGACATCTGCAATTCCATGATAAAATCAAGCCGCTGCTGAAAACGGCAACCGCCTCCTTCGGCATTACGGCACTGAATGAATTGCAGGAGCTGCATAACGGGAAATCCTTGGTGGAGGATGGGCAGTTTGCCATTGACACATTGCAGCATATCAATGATAAAATTGCGGAATACAAGAAGGCGGACGGCAATCTTTACGCCATCTACGGCACGCCTGCGGAGAGCCTTTGCGGCTTGCAGGTAACGCAGTTCCGCAAAAAATACGGCGTGATTGAAAATGTTTCCGACAGGCCCTATGTTTCCAACAGCTTTCATTGCCATGTGACCGAGGATATCACGCCCATTGAAAAGCAAAATCTGGAAAAACGCTTCTGGGATTTATCCAACGGCGGCAAAATTCAATATGTAAAATACCCGATTGATTATAATTTGGATGCCATCCGCACCCTTGTGCGCCGTGCCATGAAATTAGGCTTTTATGAGGGGGTCAATCTTTCCCTTGCCTATTGCGATGACTGCGGCCATCAGGAGCTGGAAATGGACGTTTGCCCGAAATGCGGCAGCAAGAATCTCACAAAAATCGAGCGCATGAACGGCTATCTTTCCTATTCCCGTGTGAAAGGGGATACCCGTCTGAATGACGCAAAAATGGCAGAAATCGCAGAAAGGAAGAGTATGTAATGCACTATCACAATATCACAAAGGACGATATGCTCAACGGCGAGGGACTGCGTGTGGTGCTTTGGGTGAGCGGCTGTTCCCATCACTGCGAGGGCTGCCACAACCCAATCACATGGGATGCGGAGGGCGGAATCCCCTTTGATGCGGCGGCAGAGCGGGAGCTTTTGGAGGTTTTGGGGCGTGATTACATCAGCGGCATTACCTTCAGCGGCGGAGATCCGCTTTATGAGGGCAATCGGGAGGAAATTGCACGCTTGGCGAAGAAAATCAAGCTGGAATATCCCGATAAAAGCATCTGGCTTTACACCGGCTATCGTTGGGAGGAAATCAGTGCATTGCCGCTCATGCAATATATTGATGTGCTGGTGGATGGGCGGTTTGTTGCAGATTTGAAGGATACCAAGCTGCATTGGAAGGGCAGCTTCAATCAGCGTATCATTGATGTGCAGAAATCCTTGAAAAACAGCTCTTTATACTTATATCCGGCAGAATGAGAACAGAAAGGAAAACCCATGGAAACCATTAAAATCAGATATCTGAGCGACAAAATCGAAAAGCTGCGCTACATTGACGGAAAATCCGACTGGATTGACCTGCGTGCCGCAGAGAGAGTGGAGCTGAAGGCAGGCGAATTTAAGCTGATTCCCTTGGGGGTTGCCATGCAGCTGCCCAAGGGCTATGAGGCGCATATTGTGCCACGCAGCTCAACCTTCAAGAGCTTTGGCATCATCCAGACGAACCACTGCGGCATTGTGGATGAAAGCTATTGCGGCAACAATGACCAATGGTTTATGCCGGCATTTGCCCTACGGGACACCGTGATTGAGATGAATGACCGCATTTGCCAATTCCGCATTTTTGCACACCAGCCGACGTTGCACTTTGCAGAGACAGATGACCTTGGCAATCAGGACAGGGGCGGACTCGGCTCCACCGGAAAGCAATAAAAGGTGTCCCTTCGGGCAAAAAACGGACACTTTTTTCGGATTTTTCGGACACCGTTTCGGATTTTTCGGACACCATGCCGCTTTTTTCGGGCATCGATTCGGACGGTTTCGGAATTTGACGGACAGATTACAAACAAAAAAGCAGACGAATTGCTTTCACAAATTCGTCTGCTTTTTTTATGCACATTTTATGCATGAGGGTTCATTTTTTACTGCTTATTTTTTCTTCTTATTTTTTACTGCTTATTTCAGGGGAGCAACTGCACCGCCGTAGGTGTTATTGATGAAATCTACCACTGTCTGGCCATGCAGAACCTCCATCAGCTCAGCAATGCCGGGCAGGTTTTCGTTGCCTTCCTTTACAACAACTACGTTGCCGTATGTCTTAGCTGCCACGGATTCTGCATCCTCTGTTGCCAGAATATCATCCTCTGTCAGCTTATTTTGCAGTGCATAGTTGGAGTTGATTGCCGCAAAGCCCAGATCGCTCAGAGACAGGGGCAGCTGTGCAGCTTCCATTTCAACGATTTCCAGATTATAGGGGTTTTCTGTGATATCCAGCTTTGTTGCGGTTACGCCTGCTTTGGGATCCAGCTTAATCAGACCGTTTGCCTCCAGCAGCAGCAGCGCACGACCGCCGTTTGTAGCGTCATTGGGGATACCAACCTTTGTGCCCTTGGGGATATCCTTCAAATCCTTTACGGAGCCGGCATAGATGCTCATGGGTTCAAAATGAACCTTGCCAACTGCTACCAGATGCGTACCCTGTTCCTTATTGAACTCCTCCAGATAAGGTGTGTGCTGGAAGTAGTTTGCATCCAGATCGCCGGATTCTGTTGCCAGATTGGGCTGCACATAGTCTGTAAATTCAACGATATCCAGCTTGATGCCTTTTTCTGCCAGTTCATCCTTTGCTGCATTCAGAATTTCAGCGTGGGGTGTGGGAGAAGCACCGATTTTCAGTGTGATTTCCTCTTTGTTGCTGTCATCATTTGCTGCTGCATCATCAGAGCCGCCGCAGGCTGCCAGACCAACAGTCAGCACACCTGCCAATAAAAGTGCAAAAAATTTCTTCATAGTACGTTTCCTCCTTGTTTTAAAAAAATATTCTTTTGCTTTTGTTTTTTTATGTGAAGCCTAAAAAGCAGGCTTACAATCTTCTATCTGTGCGCTTGGAAATACGCATGCCAAGCTCCTGAAATACCAACACGATGATTGCCATGAGGATTACCATGACATACATGATATCGGATTGCTTTCTATAATAGCCATAGTTAATGGCGATGGCACCCAAGCCGCCTGCGCCGCAGATGCCTGCCATTGCAGAATAGCCCAAAATGGTAGTAATGCTGATTGCCGCACCGACCAGCAAAGAGGGCTTTGCCTCCGGCAGCAGCACCTTTGTCATAATCTGAAAGGGAGAGGCACCCATAGACTGTGCCGCCTCAACCACGCCGATTTCCACCTCCTTCAAGGAGGATTCCACCATTCTCGCGATGAAGGGTGCTGCCGCTACCCAAAGTGCTACAATCGCCGCCTTACAACCGATGATGGTGCCGACCACCATCTTTGTGAAGGGCATCAGCGCAATCAAGAGAATCAAGAAGGGAATAGAGCGGAAGAAGTTGATTACCATTCCCAAAAGGCTGTTCAGCCAAGGAACCGGGTGAATCCCATCCTTATCGGTTACAACCAGAACCAAGCCCAACGGCAAGCCGATGATATATGCCAGAATTGTAGAAATGACTGTCATATAAATGGTTTCCAGAAACCCTTGCCCAACCAGCGCAAGCATACCTTCCTTAAACATATTCTACCTCCTCTACCACAACGCCTCTGTCTGTGAGATATTGAATCATTTTTTGGCGGATTTCCTTTTCCTCGGGGAACTGCACCACCATCTGACCAAAGGCTTGATTTTCAATCGTTCTTGTGTTTGCCGCCAGAATATTTACGACATTCTTCAGCTCAATCATCATCTGCCCAAGCACAGGCTCATTTTCACTGCCACCCTTGAATACCAGACGATAGGAATACGGCAGCTTGCCTGTATATGCCTCTCGGTTTGTACCCTCGTGCATAACCAGCTCCTGCCCGATTTTTGTTTTGGGGGCACGGAAGATTTCCTCCACGCTTCCCTCCTCCGCAATCAGACCGCCATCAATGATGGCTACACGGTCACAGATTTCCTGAATGACACTCATTTCATGGGTGATGACTACAATCGTGATACCCAAGCGGCTGTTGATATCCTTTAATAAGGAGAGAACGCCTGCGGTTGTATTGGGGTCCAGTGCGGAGGTGGCTTCATCGCAAAGCAGCACCTTCGGCTCGGTTGCCAAGGCTCTTGCGATGGCGACTCTCTGCTTTTGGCCGCCGGAAAGCTGTGCGGGGTAGGAATCCATACGATCTGCAAGGCCTACCAATTCCAACAGCTCCTTGGCTCTTTCCTTCGCCTTTGCCTTTGACACACCGGAAATTTCCATCGGGAAGCAGACATTATCCAGTGCGGTTCTCTGCATGAGCAGATGGAACTGCTGGAAAATCATACCCATGTGTCTGCGCTGCTCTCTCAATTCCTTATCGCCAAGGGTGGTCAGCTCCACGCCATCGAGCCAAACCTTACCGGCTGTGGGGCGTTCCAGAAGGTTAATGCAGCGAACCAGTGTGCTTTTGCCGGCACCGCTCAGCCCGATGATACCGAACACCTCGCCTTTTTTGATATCCGCATCGACACCGTGCAGCACCTCCAGCTCGCCCGCCTTGGTGCGAAACCGCTTTTTGATGCCCTCCAAGCGAATCATTGTTTCTTTCTCTGACATTTTCCAAACCACCTTTTCTTTATTCCAACAAAAAAGCTCTCAGCCCTTCGGTTGATACAACCAAAGGGACGAGAGCATATTATGCTTCGCGTTACCACCCTAATTCACAGCAACCTCACGATTACTGCCTTAACAAGTACGGGCATTTGCCGATACTCCGACGCTTTCACGGGCGCTCCCGTCGCAGCCTAAAGGGAAACCCTCTCGGTGCGCAGCTCCAAGACCATCTTCCAACCTTTCTGCATTTCCTCCTTCGCAGCTACCGGAGGTTCTCTGTAAAATCTTCCAGGAAGTACTCTTCTTTTCATTGCCTTTGTTTTTTGAACTTGTACCCCATTATACCCCGTAAAAAATATTTGTCAACTCTTTTTTTGAATTTTTTTAATCTTTTTCTTCATCCTCGGAGGAAGCATATTGTGCAAAGGGAATATCCTGATACAGATATTCATGGAGCATATCCTTTGCCTGCGCCAAGTCATAGACATAAAACCATGCGCCGCCAATCGTCTGCCCTTCGGCTTGAATATACTCATTGGGGAACGCCGCCTGCTCCAGCGTCAGCGACTTACCCTTCAAGCCGACAGAGGCAAGCTTGAGGATTTCATCATTGCTGAGGGAGGTCTGCACCATGGGCGCAAATTTCCGCACATAGGACGGATATTCCAAGGCATTGAACGTCTTTGCCTTTTCAAACAAAGCCGCAAGTACCCTTCTTTGACGAGAGGTGCGCATATCATCGCTATCAATTTTGCGGATGCGGGAATAGCTGACCGCCTGCGGCCCATTGAGCAGAACAACGCCGTTTTCCCGCAGGGGTGCGCCTGCCAAAAGATAGGCATTGATTTGCTGACGCTCTGCCTCGCTGACCTCAATTTCCACGCCGCCCATGGCATCAATGACCTCTGCCAAGGAATCAAAATTGACGGTGACATAGTCCGTAATATCCAAGCCGAAATTTTCATTGAGGGTACGGATGGCAAGCTCCGGCCCGCCATACGCATAGGCATGGTTGATTTTTGTTTTTTGATAGCCGGGGATGGAAGCATAGGTATCCCTTGCGATGGAAACCAGCTTAACCTTGCCCGTTTTGCTGTTGACGGAGGCAATCATAATCACATCGGAGCGGCCTGTATAATCATGGTTGCGGGAATCCAAGCCAAAAAGCGCCACATTGATGACCTTTTCATCCACGCTTTCATTGACGGCAAGGTTTTCCTCATCCACCTGTGTGCGATTTAGGCCGCCCAGCAAATACAGAAATGCACCATACGCCGCACCCAACAGCACCAGACAGACTGCAAGGGTGATAAAAAACGCCTTGAGATAGAGGTGCTTGAGATGCCTTTTGCGCTTCTCCTGCGCACCGATTCGCTTTGGTTTTTGTTTTTTTCGTTTCTTCTGCAAGGCCGTTCCTCCTTTTTTTGTTGTATTACAAGTAGTTTTCTTTATTTTAAAGGAGTTTTCGACAAAAAACAATTAAGATTTTCTTAATATGCGGTTTTTGGTTTCGTTTTGAGAGAAAAAAGGCACAAATCTCACGATTTGTGCCTCAGACTGTAGACAAAGTAATTTTAAAGTAGCGGAAGGGCTTGGGAAACAAACTGTCATTACTTTGCTACGCAAAGCAGGCTTTGCCTGCCGCCCCTTCTTGGGCGGTAAGTAGTTTCCCAAATGGAATCCG
>NZ_CAKQVD010000060.1 GCF_934277605.1 uncultured Anaerotignum sp. | reverse complement strand
AAGTATTTTTGAGATGGGCTCTGCGTTGTTGCATGTGAGAGAAGGTATGTTATGGATATGAGCGAGCGCCACAACGAGGAAATGCGAAGCATTTTCGAGATGGGCTCTGCGTTGTTACATGTGGGTGTCCTGATTTCGATTTTACAGAAAAAGCAGCCTGCTTGGGCTGCTTTTTCTGTAAAGGGGAGGGTATATTACTATGATAAACCAAATATAGGTAATTGTCTTTTTTTTCTTTCAATATTTTTCTTCCAATAGGGGAAGGGGTGCCTGCAGCCTTTCGGGGAAGGGGACTGCAGGCGGAAGTAAAAGGGGGCGTCCTTTCGACTTCTCTTGTAGTATACTGTAAAAATATGGACAAAATATGAATGAAAAATGAAAGTATTCTTAAAATATCCGAAGGAAATGATAAAGAGAAAAAAGAAGCTGCGAAAGAGAGGGATTTTTTTGACTTCTTCCCAAAGAATGTGGTAAAATAAGACGTTATATATGAAACAATTTTGTGCAAGGAGGAAGCGTATGTCTCAGGACAAACAGAAACACATTCGGAATTTTTGTATCGTGGCACATATTGACCACGGAAAATCTACATTGGCAGACAGACTGATTCAGAAAACAGGTCTTTTAACAGATAGAGAAATGCAGGAGCAGGTTTTGGACAACATGGACTTGGAGCGGGAAAGAGGCATTACCATCAAGTCGCAGGCGGTCCGCTTGATTTATCATGCGCAGGATGGCGAGGAATATCAGTTTAACCTGATTGATACCCCCGGGCATGTCGATTTTAACTATGAGGTATCCCGTTCCCTTGCGGCGTGCGAGGGTGCTGTGCTGATTGTGGATGCGGCGCAGGGCATTGAGGCGCAGACCTTGGCGAATGTTTATCTTGCGTTGGATAACAATTTGGAGATTTTGCCTGTTATCAACAAAATTGACCTGCCCAGTGCAAACCCGAAATGGGCAAAGCAGGAGATTGAGGATATTATCGGGATTCCTGCGGAGGATGCACCCGAAATTTCCGCAAAGAACGGTATCAATATCGAGGAGGTGCTGGAGCGTGTGATTACGGATATTCCTGCGCCTTCGGGCAACCCCGATGCACCCTTGAAGGCATTGGTGTTTGACTCCGTATATGACCAATATCGTGGCGTTATCGTTCTGATGCGTGTGTTTGACGGCTGTGTGCGCAAGGGCAGCAGAGTGAAAATGATGGCAACCGGCAAGGAATTTGATGTTGTGGAGGTTGGCATTTTCGGCCCCGGGCGTTTCCTGCCTGTGGATGAGCTGAGTGCCGGCATGGTTGGCTATTTTACGGCAAGCATTAAGACGGTATCGGATACACGGGTGGGGGATACGGTTACGCTGGCGGCAAGCCCTACGGCAGAGGCTCTGCCCGGCTATAAGAAGGTAAACCCGATGGTTTACTGCGGCATTTTCCCTGTGGATGGTGCAAAATATCCGGATTTGCGGGATGCCTTGGAAAAGCTGCAGCTCAATGATGCGGCGCTGTTCTTTGAGCCTGAAACATCGATTGCGCTTGGCTTTGGGTTCCGCTGTGGCTTCCTGGGGCTTTTGCATTTGGAAATCATTCAGGAAAGATTGGAAAGAGAATATAATCTGGACTTGGTTACAACCGCTCCCAGTGTTATTTATAAGGTATACCTGACGGATGGCACAAGCTTTGATTTATCCAACCCGAGCAATATGCCGGATCCTGCACGAATTGAAAAGATGGAGGAGCCGATTGTGAAGGCGGAAATTATGCTCCCGAAGGATTATGTCGGGCCGATTATGGAGCTGTGCCAGCAGCGGCGTGGGGAATATATCAGCATGGAATATTTGGATTCCTCCCGTGTGATGCTGACCTATCACATGCCGTTGAATGAAATTATTTATGATTTCTTTGATGTGCTGAAATCCAGAAGCCGTGGCTATGCCTCCTTTGATTACAGCCTGCTTGGATATCAGGAAAGTGAGCTGGTTAAGCTGGATATTCTGGTAAACAGAGAGCCTGTGGATGCATTGTCCTTTATTGTGCATAAGGATTCCGCAACGGAGCGTGGCAGAAAGATGTGCGAAAAGCTGAAGAAGGAAATCCCCAGACATTTGTTTGAAATTCCCATTCAGGCGGCAATCGGCAGCAAAATTATTGCAAGAGAGACCATCAGCGCAATGCGTAAGGATGTTTTGGCGAAATGCTATGGCGGGGATATTTCCCGTAAGAAAAAGCTGTTGGAAAAACAGAAGGAAGGCAAAAAGCGTATGCGCCAGATTGGCAACGTAGAGGTGCCGCAGAAGGCATTTATGTCTGTGTTAAAATTGGATGAAGAATAAAACAAAAAGGGTGTGATAGATTTTATCACACCTTTTTTGCGTCTGATTTGAATTTCCAGCCGTATTTTTCCAAATCCACCCTTCCGTTGACAACCGCAATGCCCTCTGCCTGCAAAAGCTGTGCCTGTGCATTTTTTCCGCCGAAGGCAAAGGAGCCGGAAAGCTCTCCCTTTGCATTGACGACACGAAAGCAGGGGATTTGTGCGGGGTTGGGGTTTTTATGCAGGGCATTGCCGACCGCCCTTGCCATTTTCGGCTCGCCCGCCAATGCGGCAACCATGCCATAGGTTGCGACACAGCCGAAGGGGATTTTTTTGACAGCCTCATAGATTCTTTTGGTGGGGCTATCCGCAATCAAATCATAGCTTTCGGCAATCATGCGTTTGATATCCTGCGTGGGAATGGTTCCGTCCAAAATAATCGTATTCCAGTGCATTTTGTTTTGATGATAGCCCGCAACCACGGCGGGATAGGTGCTCCGCCAGAACTCACGTCCCTCGGGGGTAACCTTGACATTCAGATGGAGACAGCCGTTTCTGTCATAAATCCAGAGAAATGTTTTTTTGTTTTCCTTTAGGCGAACCAACTGCCAATTTTGGTCACGAAAGGGACATTCTGTGTAGACCTCCGCAAAGGAGAGGGCATAGGCTAATATTTCTTCACGTGTTTTCATGCAGCTTCACCTCCGATTGCTTTGCTTTTATTGCACCTCCGATAGCTTATTTAAAAGCGTTTTTCCAGCTTCATCAGCCGCCCGCGGATATGAACGTCCTCCATTTCCTTTCCGACAAGGATTTTCATTTCATAGGCAGGGTTTTCGGGCTGCAGCACAAGGGCGTTTTCCTTTTTAATCACACGCTTGAGGGTTGCATCGTCTCCGTTGACGGAAACAACGGCAATATCGCCGCTATCGACATCGTTTTGCTTGCGGATGAGCAGAAAATCTCCGGGATGAATACCGATATTCGTCATGCTGTCCCCTTTGGCACGTAGCCAAAAATATTCCTCGCCGCTATTCAAATCCTCCAAGGGTGTTTCGATATAGCCCTCGATATTTTCCTCTGCAAGAAGGGGGACACCGCAGTTGACAACGCCGACAATTGGGATGGGCCTTGTCTGGCGTGGCGTATAGGGAATGGCATCCGGCAGCAAATGCTCTCTATCCTCCAGGAGTGCGGATTTTTCAATGCCGAAATATGCCGCAAGCCGTTCCAGCTTATCTATGCGGGGGTAGGTTTTTCCGTTTACCCAATCGCTGAGGGTGGTATATTTTATATCCAGTGCCTCGCAAAGCTCTATTCTTGTTTTTTGATTTTTTTCCATGTAATAGCGGATATTTTTTGCCAAAATGGTTTTGCTGTTATCCATAAAATCACCGTCCTATCTTTATTATACGGTTAAAACGTAAAAAAACAATAGGTTTTTGAAAAAATACGGAAAAACCGTTGACAATTACGGTAATGCCGGAGGAGTATGAGATTGGAAAAAGGAAAGCATATTTTTTTAAGCTGAAATTACGGTTAAACCGTATAACAAGAAGGGGGTATTCAATGCAGGAAAAAAGATTGTGGAACAATGCAGAGCTGCGGAGGATTGCGATTTCGCTTGGTCTGGAGAAGGGAGAGGGGATTATTGTGCAGGAGCGTTCACTCTTGAAGGATTATACATACATAACCAGAGAGGTTCGCTATGGTGTGGTTTTGGAGACATATCCGTATCATTTTTATTGTCAGATGGAAAACGGGAGAAGGGAATCCTTCCGGTATAATGAATTTTTGGGCTATGAGGCAAGGCTCATTCGTTTGCAGAGAAAGAAAAAAGCGTCCGAGGGGACGCTTTTTTGCGGAGAATTATTTATATTCGCCAGTGATTTTTGTGATGTTTCCTTTTTTATCCAGTGTTAAAGTAAGCTCAAGCTCATCCCTACTATCAATCAAATCACCCTTTTTATACTCATAAATCAAATCATCAAGGGTTTTTATATAGGAAAAAGCGGGGATTTTAACATTGATGTTTTCTACATCATTTTCATTAAATTTATAGGTACATTTTTTTCCGCTTTCGATACCTTCAATTCTAATATAATCATCGCCGATTGTTTTCAGATTACCCTTAGCTTCTGTAACCTTGCCTGTGATTTTTGAGATTTCACCCTTATTCACGGTAACGGAGACTTCCATTCTTTTTTTGTCCTGATTGGCATTATAGAATTCCTCCCAGTCACCGATTGTGGTGGTACCATCGGTAATGGAAAGCTTTACATCATTAACCTTATCGGTAGAGTATTTTTTGCTGCCGATTGTTACAGTGCCTTTACCACTCTTATAGGTTACAGATGTAACAGTTCCATTTGCATCATCCTCGCTGTCGCTGTCGGAGGTTGTGGCTGTGATTTTTGTAACATAATCCTTTTTATCCAATGTCAGTGTAACGGAGATGGTTTCATCATCATCATCATAAAGATTATACAGGTCTTTATAGGATTTGGATCTGCCGTCAATCTTTACGGTTACATCATCCGTATCATCAATTTTGTATTTTGTGGTTTTTCCTTTTAACTTGATGTAGCCTGTTTTATCGGACTTATCATAGCTCATATCGGAGATTTTGCCCTTCAAGGAATCACTGCTGTCACGGTCCTTTGTGGTGCCTGTGATTTTTGATACATTATCCTTGCTGTTCAGGGAAATTTCAACCTCAATGACTGTATCATCCTTTTCGGAATCTGTGAACAGGTTATAAAGCTGCTTTAGGGTGCAGCTCTTTTTATCAATGCGGATATCAACATCATCCCCATCAGCGATTTTATAGGTGCTGTCCTTATCAATGGTAATGGAGCCGCTATTGTCGTCTTTATCATATTTTACCTTTGTCAGCTTACCCTCGGTTTTTTTCTTTTCCACAACCTTATAGGTTGCCTCCAGCTTTGTGATATGCAGGTTGCTGTCTAAGGTCAGCGTTGCATCAATCGTAGCACCGCTCTTGAAGATTTTGACCACATCATTGATGGAGGAGGAAGCACCGTTCAAGGTTACGGTAGTGCCGGAGGAGGCAAACATATAGTAGGCGGAGGGCTTTTCCTTCAGATTGACATAGAAGTTTGTCATTGTGGTAATGCTACCCTTCTGGGTGGAAACAACGGGATTGGTAGGCTCTGCCGGTTTGGCGGGGGCTGCTTTTTCCAGAACGCCATAGAGATTTGTTACCAAAACAGAGGTTTCGGTACGGTTGAGTGTTTTTTTCGGGTTGAACTGATTGGTGTTATCCCCATTGATGACACCTGCCTTATGCAGCATAGCCACATAGGGCTTTGCCTCGGAGGAGATTTGGTTATCATCCTTAAAGCTTGTGGAGGAATTACCGGAGGCATAGGAGGGAGAGCCTGTTGTCAGCGCACGGCCCAAAATGGTAGCCGCCTGTTCTCTGGTGGCAGGCAGGTTTGCACCGTTTTTCATAAAGCCGCTTAGGTTGGAGGGAGAGGTTAAAATTCCATTTTCCAAGCAAAAGGCAACGGCAGGATATGCCCATGTTTGAATCCCATAGGCACTCATTACAGGTGTCCATTTCTGTGTGATGGAGCTATCGGCGGTTGTTTTTCCTGTCTGCAACAGAATCTTATATGCCAGCTGGCAGGATTCGGACAGAGAAACAGAATCCTTGGGACGGAAATAGGTTTTCCCGTTTTTTGTTTCCCCGACAACAAGGCCAAGGCTTGCCGCTTTATTGATGGATGCTTCGGCACCGGGCCAAGGGACTTGGTTCATATCTGCAAAGGCTGCCGCATAAGCAGAGATTGGCTGGCAAGCCAACATTGCAGCCAATGCCAAGGCAACAGTGTGTTTTGTTTTTTTCATAGAAAATACCCCTTTCTTGTTTCATATATTGATAATATTATAACAAATTTGTTCTATGTATAGCAACAGTATATACCAAAAAGAAACAGAATTTGTGTTTTTTGCGGAAATTTAAAAAACTCTTAAGAATTGCACCAAGACATATTTTTTTGCGGCGTGGCATAGGGTTTCAATAAGACGTTTTGGGAGGAATGGGCGGATGAAAAAAAGCGGAAAGAGGCTTTGGGCGGCACTGCTGAGCGTGATTTTATCGGCGGGGCTTGCGGTGCCTGTGCTTGCGGCAGAACCATTGGAGCTGGAAAGCAAAAGTGCGGTGCTGATGGATGCAGGCACGGGGAAGGTTTTATATGAAAAAAACAGCCATGAGGCAATGCCGCCTGCCAGTGTGACAAAGGTCATGACCTTGCTTTTGATTTATGAGGCAGAGGCGGCGGGACAGTTTCAATGGGGGGACACGGTGCAAATCAGCGAACACGCAGCGGGCATGGGCGGCTCTCAGGTTTTTTTGGAGCCGGGCGAAACGCAGACGGCGGCAGAGCTGACGAAGTGCATTGCCATTGCCTCTGCAAATGATGCGGCTGTGGCAATGGCGGAATTTGTGGCAGGCAGTGAGGAGGCCTTTGTGGAGCGGATGAACCAAAGGGCAAAGGAGCTGGGGATGAAGGAAACGCATTTTGTCAATGCCTGCGGCTTGGATGTGGATGGGCATGAAACCAGTGCGTATGACATTGCGCTGATGAGCCGAGAATTGATGACAGGCTTCCCCGAAATTCAGGAATATACAACGACATGGCAGGACAGCATTATACATAAAACAAGAAAGGGAGAAACGGAATTTGGCTTAACAAACACCAATAAGCTGATTAAGTGGTATGAAGGGGCAACGGGCTTAAAAACAGGCTCAACGGGGAAGGCGTTATATTGCCTTTCGGGGACGGCGGAGCGAAACGGACTGCACTTGATTGGGGTTGTCATGGCGGCACCGGATTTTAAGCTGCGTTTTCGGGAAACCATGCAGCTTTTGGATTATGGCTTTGCCAATTACAGCGCACAAAGGGGCTTGCCTGCCGGAAGGGAAATGGGAAAAATTCCTGTTTCAAAGGGCATGGTGGATATGGTTCCGGCGGTTGTGGGGGAGGAAATTTCCGTTTTGCTGAAAAAGGATGCAAGCGGCGAATGGGAAACAAAGGCGGAGCTTTTGCCAAAATTGGAGGCACCGATTGCGGCAGGGAAGAAGGTCGGCGAATTGATTTATCTGATTCACGGAGAGGAGGTGGGGCGGACGGACTTGGTGACGGCACAGGCGGTTGCAAAGGCAAGCCTGCATGCTGTGCTGGAGCGGATGCTCAGGCAATGGTTCTAAGGAGCCGACCTTTTTGAAAAAATTACCAAGGGTGGTTTTTGGCGGTGCTGTCGGCTTCTGTATGTTTCTGGTGGATTTGGGCGGTATAACGCTTTCGGATTTCGGAGAAGGTAAGTGTGGAGCAAAAAAGCAAGCATTATTTTGTTCCGAAAAAATTGAATGGGAGAGGAGAAGATGCAGCAGAAAAAGAAAAAGGGTTTTTTATCAGGATTGCCTTTTTTTGCGGTTTTTATTCTGATTTTATGCGGGGCAACGCAGTCGGTGCAGGCGGTGGAGCGGCGGGAGGTCATTCCGCTTGGGAAAACAGTCGGCATAACCATGGATACAGAGGGACTTCTGGTTTTGGGGACAGGCTGCGTGGTTGGCACGGATAACGAAAGCCATGAGCCGAGCAAGGATGTTTTAAAAATCGGGGACCGCATTTTAGAGGCAGACGGCAAGGTGCAGGAGAGCAAGGAGGACTTCATGCAAGCTATCCAAGACAGCGGAGGAAGGCCGATGCGGCTGCGCTTGGAGAGAAACGGCAAGGAAAAAGAGGTCGAGGTTACGCCGATTCGCAGCAATGCGGAGCAGACATATCAAATCGGGGCTTGGATTCGGGACAGTATCCAAGGCATAGGCACGCTGACCTATTATGATGCACAGACGGGACGCTTTGGTGCATTGGGGCATGGCGTGTATGATGTGGATACGGATGCACTGCTTTCGATTCGTGGCGGTGCGGTGACCGAGACGGACTTGGCGGAAATCGTGAAGGGAGAAAGAGGAAAGGCGGGGGAGCTGATCGGACAGCCGATGGGAGAAAACAGGCTTGCCCAAATCGAAAAAAATACGGAAACGGGGATTTATGGGACAGCCGAAGGCGGTGTGTTCGCAGGGAAAAGCTACCCTGTGGCAGCAAGGGCAGAGGTCAAGAAGGGCGAGGCTACCCTGCTTTCCGATTTGGAGGGCAAGGGTGTGCAGGCGTATACCTTGGAGATTGAAAGCCTTGAGCGAAACGGCGGCAAAAATCATAAGGATATGACCATCCGCATTACAGACAAAAGGCTTTTGGCACAGACAGGCGGCATTGTGCAGGGGATGAGCGGCTCGCCCATCATACAGGAGGGCAAGCTGATTGGTGCGGTGACGCATGTGCTTGTCAATCGGGCGGATATCGGTTATGGAATTTTGATGGAAAATATGCTGGAATAGCGGAAGGAGAGAGGGGCGTTCATCGGGGCGGTGGACGCCTTTTTCCGCTGAAGCGGCTTTGGGGCGAAGGAGGGGGAAGGAAAGGCGGCGGAAAGACAGAGGATGAAAAAAATAAAATTTTCTATTGACACCGTGTGGGAATGGGTGTAACATAACCACATCGAATTTGAGCAAACGAAGAGGAAAGGAGAGAACGAAAATGCGTAGAACAGATTTTTTTGCTGCTTTTGTCATGTGCATGTTCCGAATGTTTATCTCCCGAGCATCCCTATATGGTCAGGTGCATTCGTCTGCTTTTTTTGCACCAAAGGCAGCATTTCATAGATTTTATTGAAATTCATCGGAATTCATTGAAATGTAAGGAGAACCATTTGCTCGGGAGCTTTTGAAAAGCCCCGGCTTTTTTTGTTTTACGAGATATGCCGCACAGGGCTTGCACGAAGGTGCAGGAGGGCAGATTGCTTTCTGCCGACAGCTCAGATTCTGAAATTGATTTGAAAAAACGGAGGAGGAAAAAAGACGCAGGGGCATATTGTTGAAGGAAGAAAAAATGAAGATACGGAAGAAAAAACAAGGAAAAGAACAAGAGGAGGAAATATCAATGAGTAAATTACAGACACCCTTTCGCTATGATTTTGTAGGCAGCTTTTTGAGACCGGAGGAATTGAAAAACGCCAGACGGCAGTTTGATGCTGGCGAGATTGATTATGCCGCATTAAAGGCAGTGGAGGACAAGGCGATTACGGATTTGGTAAGGAAGCTGAAGGAAATCGGCTATCATGTGATTACAGACGGCGAGTTCCGCAGAGCCACATGGCACTTGGATTTCATGTGGGGCTTTGACGGCGTGGGACACGCACCGACAAAAACAGGACTTCCCTTTCACGATGAGGCGGCAATGATTGATGATACCTATATCATCGGGAAAATCGGCTTATCTCAGGAGCATCCCTTTGTGGAGCATTTCCGCTTTTTGAAGGCACTGGAGGATGAGAATACCGTTGCAAAGCAGACCATTCCTGCGCCTGCACAATTTTTGGCACAGTTTACCATGCCGTTTAACAGACAGCATACCGAGGCGGTTTATCAGAAGGATGAGGATTTGATTCAGGATATTGTGGCAGCCTATGGAACGGTTATCCAAGACCTGTATGCTGCGGGCTGCAGAAATTTGCAGCTGGATGACTGCACATGGGGAATGTTTGCAGACAAAACAGGCCATACGCTTTACGGAACCACCAAGGAGGGCATTGTGGCACTGCAGAAGCTGCACAAGGACATTAACAATCAGGTGATTGCAAATGCGCCGAAGGATATGATTATCAATACACACGTTTGCAGAGGGAATTTCCATTCGACCTATGCCAATGAGGGTGCGTATGATTCTGTGGCAGATGTTTTATTTGCAGAAGAAAATGTTACGGCGTATTTCTTGGAATATGACGATGAAAGATCCGGCGGATTTGAGCCGCTTGCAAAGGTTTCCGGAGAGAAAAAGGTGGTTCTGGGGCTGATTACAACAAAATCGCCTGCTTTGGAGGAAAAGCAGTTGATTCTGGACAGAATCCAAGAGGCAACCAAATATATCCCCCTGGAGAGACTTTGCTTAAGCCCGCAGTGCGGCTTTGCCTCCTGTGAAATCGGGAACAAATTGACCGAGGAGGAGCAGTGGGCGAAGCTGAGACTTGTGAAGGAGATTGCCGAGGAGGTCTGGGGCTAAGCCGAAAAAATGCAAAAAAACCATTGCCCCTGTGTTCTTGATAGGCGGTTGAGAATTTGCTAAAATAAGAGCAGAAAAAAATGAATTGCAGAGGGTGATGGATACAAAATGCAGGCATATACTTATATTGAAAAAGGAAAATTTGAATTGAAGGAAAAGCCAAAGCCGAAGCTGCTGCATGAGCGGGACGCCATTGTGAAGGTAACGCTTGCCAGCATTTGCTCCAGCGATTTGCATATCAAGATCAGAGCCTCCGGGGAAGTGGCAACTTCCCACAGCTTTTCTCCGGTGATGTAGGCCACATGCTTACGGATAGTGGGCAACACCTCGGATGTGACCCACCGGCGGAACTGCTTCGCCTTGGGCAGTTTACTGGATAGCACCAGAGAATAGAGGCCGGATTCGTTGATGATGGTAATTCCACGGTTCGGAATGTCAAAGGTCGTGTTTTCCGACCTTTGGACAATCCGCTTGTCCTCGGCATCGACATGAGCGGACAGAGCATCTTTGGCGTTTTTGTACCCCAGCGCCAGAGCCACATCCTTGCCCACCAGCCAGGGTTCGCCATCAATTTCCACGGCGCGGATACTGCCAAACTCTGGGTTTTTGAAAATTTCCATCTGGTTCATAGCGTAACCTCCTGTAAAAGTCGTTGTTGTGGGATGAAAAAAGACGGCCTTACCAGCCGCCTGCGTTCA
>NZ_CAKQVD010000059.1 GCF_934277605.1 uncultured Anaerotignum sp. | reverse complement strand
ACAATTGATACCTTTGATGCACCGCAAATCGAAAGTGTGCTTCAGGTGCTGCAGGAACGGCTGAATGTGTTTCGGAAAAAGGCGGAAACGCAGTATGTGCAGATTTTTAAAAATTGCGGCCCATCCGCAGGGATGAGCATGCACCATTCACATTGGCAGGTGGTGGGTTTGCCGATTATTCCCCGACGAGCGGCGGCCATGGCAGAAAAAATGCAGGGGGAGGATTGCCTTTTCTGCAAAATGCTTGCCTATGAAAAGGCGCAGGGCAAGCGTGTTGTGGCAGAGACAGAGCATTTCCTTGCCATCACGCCCTATGCGGGACGCTTTGCTTATGAGCTTTGGCTTGCCCCGAAGGTACACCAGCGGGATTTTGGCGAAATGAACCGAGCACAGCGGAAGGATTTGGCGGTGCTTTTGCAAGGCCTGCTGCAACGGGTTACACGAATCCGAGAGGACATCGGCTATAACATCTGCGTGATGGATGGCCCGAGGAATACGGATTTTCATTGGCATATTGAGATTTTGCCAAGGCTTGGCGGCTTTGCGGGCTTTGAATTTGCAACCGATTGCTTTATCTGCATGGTCAGCCCCGAAAGTGCGGCGGAATATTATCGAATGGAAGAAAACGAGAAATAAAAAAAGGGCGTTTCCTGTGAAATGGGAAGCGTCCTTTTCTTGTTTTACAGCAATTCCTTATAATCATGGAAGGAGCGGTCTGCAAGAGCCTTGATTTGCGCAATATCCTTCTGCCCTCTGAAAGCATCATCCAAAACGGCATATACCTCAAAGCCTGCTGCCTTTGCCCCTTTGACAGCATAGAGGGCATCCTCGAATACAGCGGTTTCCGCCAAGGTGCCGCCCAGCTTTTCCATCGCAACAAGGAAGGCCTTGCCGTCCTCCTTATAGACACCCAGCTCGGTGCAGGTCAGGATATAGTCGAAATATTTGCGGATATCCAAGCGGTCTAATGCGGGCTGAATATAGCCTGCCTCGGAGGCGGTAAGAATACACATCCTTACGCCCTTTTTCGCCATGGCCTCCAGATATTCCTTTGCGGAGGGGCGCAGGGGAATGGTGTGCCGATAGGCCTCCACCACATAGGAGGTGATTTCATCCACAATCTGCTGTGCGGTGAACGGAACGCCTAAATCACGCCTGAAATATTCCGCTGTTTGATAGAGTGTCTGTTTTTTTACGATATCGTGGATATCCTCGGGGATTGCGATGCCGTGCTTTTCCAGAAAGGCTGCGCCGGTGCCATGCCATGTTGGCATGGAATCAATGAGAGTGCCGTCTAAATCAAAAATAATATACTTCATACCTAAAATTCCTTTTCTTTATCTGTATTTGCCGATTTTTTCATCAATCGTCAGTACGCCTGTGGGGTTATGGAAGATTTTTACATACGCCTTTGTAGAGGGAGCGCCCTGCTCCAGAGGAATTTCCTGACAGCGCTTGATGATTTCCATAAGCGTTTCAAAATCGCCCTCCACTACGGTTTCAAATGGGCCAACCTCATAATGACAGCCGGTGCTTTTGATATATGCAATGACCTCATCCACGATGGCACAAACCTGTTTGATATCGGAAACATCCGGTAAAATTTGAATTGCAATGCTTGTTGTATACATAAAACATTCCTCCTTTTCGGCTTGTATTCCTGCCGATAGAAAAAATTTTAGCATTTTTCAGCGGAATTGACAAGCCCGCAGAGCCGCTCCTTGAGAGAATATTGCAGATTTCCCGCTTTGATGGCTTTCATCCGCAGGAAACGAATTTTTGGGGGAGGAGAGAGAAAAAGTCGATTCTGATTTCATCCCTTTGGAAATATATTGTTAGAGATGACAACCGGGAGGGATTTTATGAGGCTTTGGAAACGAATACATATCACAAGAAGGCGGGTGCTTGGCGGTGTGCTTGGGGTGTTGGTTTTGACAGCGGCCTTGGCGAGCGTGCCGCCGGCTGCCAAAAGGGCTGTTGCGCAGGGGGAAAGAAGGCTGCCGATTTATTGCGTGCAGACCGACAAGCCACAGGTTTCCGTCAGCTTTGATGCGGCTTGGGGAGCCGATGATACGGATAGGCTGCTGCAGATTTTGAAGGAAAATGACGTAAAGGCAACCTTTTTCCTTTGTGGCTATTGGGTGGAAAAATATCCGGAGGAGGTCAAAAAAATTGCGGCAGAGGGGCATGATTTGGGTAACCATTCCGCAACCCATCCCCACATGAGCCAAATTTCTGCGGAGGAAATCACACAGGAGCTGCAAAAATGCCACGCAAATGTGAAAAAGCTGACAGGCAGGGAGATGGAGCTGTTTCGTGCGCCCTTTGGGGAATATGATAACCATGTGATTGAAACGGCGGAGGAAAATGGGTATTATACCATTCAGTGGGATGTGGACAGTCTGGATTGGAAGGAGCAGGGGGCGGAGGCAGAGATAAAGCAGGTGTTGGGACACAAGCACTTAGGCAACGGCTCTATCATACTGTTTCACAATGATGCGAAATACACACCCGAGGTTTTGGATACCATTCTCAAGGGAATCAAGGAAAAGGGCTTTGAAATTGTGCCGATTTCCGAGCTGATTCATCGGGGGAGCTTTGAGATTGACCATGAGGGGCGGCAGATTTTGAAGAAAGCATAAGAAAGGGGGAGCCTTGAAAAAGACTCCCTTTTTTGTGTAGCGGAGGGGGCGAAGAACATTTAAAAATCAACGTTTTTACGAAATTTTTTCTTGTGGAATGGGTGCGGATGTGATATCGTAAAAGCAGGAACAACATTCAAACAAAGGAGGGATTTTTGATGAGAAAACGATTTTTGAGCATCCTGCTGACCTGCTGCATGATGCTGACATTGCTGCCGACGGTGGCATTTGCGGGGACAACAGTTAATGATGAGAACGGATTGAAAAACGCACTGGGCAGTGCTGACACCATCCAACTGGGAGGCAACATTGATATCAACGAAACATTGGTAATCAACAGCACGGTTACGCTTGACCTGAACGGCCATGTGCTGAACATGAAAGGTGGCAAAAGAGTGATTCAGGTGGAAGGTGGCGGCAAGCTGACACTGGAGGACAGCAACTCCGATACATCTCACAAGTTCGCACCTAACACAGAAGGTCTGTGGGAGTGGAATGAAACAAACGGAACGCAAACCGTCAATGGTGGCGTGATTACCGGTGGGAAGGCCAAAACGGCAGGTGCAGGCGGCGGTGTGTTTGTACAAGGCGGCGGCACATTCAGCATGAGCGGCGGCAGCATTGTGGGTTGTACGGCAGTTGCAGGCGGCGGTGTGGCTGTGCAAGACGGCGGCACATTCAGCATGAGCGGCGGAAGCATTGTGGGCTGCACTGCCACAACTGCAAGTGGCGGCGGTGTGGTTGTGCAAGACGGCAAATCCAGCGGCGGCACATTCAACATGAGCGGCGGCAGCATTGTGGGCTGTACGGCTAACAGGCTTTATGGCGGCGGTATTTACAACGGAGGGACTACCAGGCTGTCGGGGGATGCAAAAATTCAAGGCTGTAAGGCATTAAATGGTGGCGGTATATATAGTCATTATTGGGCGAACACCCTTACCATTGAAAACGTGCAGATTACCGATTGCACGGCTCTGAGAAACCATGATTCAGATGCAATGTATGTGTCAACAGGGACTACTATTAACGGTGGCACATTTAACGGTGCGGTAACGAATAAAGCAGGTGGTACCATCAGAGGTGGCACATTTAAGGGAAATGTGGATAACGAAGGTGCCATCAGAGGTGGCGCATTTAACGGTGCGGTAACGAATGAAGCAGGTGGTACCATCAGCGGTGGCACGTTTAACGGTACGCTGACGAATAACGGCACGATTGCCGATAGTGCTACGTTTCCTGTGACCTTTAAAGATGGCGACAATGTTTTGGATACAAAGAAGGTTGTTAAGGGGCAGAAGGCGGAAAATTTCACTCCTACAAGAGAAGGATATTCTTTCGATGGGTGGTTTAACGGCGGAACACCGTATAACTTTGATACTCCTGTGACAGCAGGGCTGACTTTAACGGCACAGTGGAAAATCAACCAATATACCATTACCTTTGATACAGATGGCGGCAGTACAGTTGCACCTATCACGCAGGATTACGGCACAGCAATCACTGCTCCTGCGGCTCCGACAAAGGACGGCTATACCTTCGCAGGCTGGAGTCCTGCGGTTCCCGCAACTATGCCCGCAGAGGATATGAGGATTACAGCGCAGTGGAGAGGCAAAAAATCGAGCAGCAGCACACCCGAATATGCGGTTTCTGCGCCAAGCAAGAGCGAAAACGGCTCTGTGAGCATCAGCCCCAAAAACGCAGCAGAGGGCGAGCGTGTGACGATTACCGTTGTGCCGAAAAAGGGCTATGCTCTGGATAAGCTGACTGTTTTGGATAAAAACGGCAAGGAAATGAAGCTGAAGGATAAGGGCGACGGCAAATTTACGTTTACCATGCCTGCATCCAAGGTGGAAATCGAGGCTGTGTTCAAGGAGGTTGCTTCCGAGTCTGCACCTTCCAAGCAGGAGACAAGGCAGACGGTTGTGCAAATGCAGATTGGCAGTAGGCTGCTGATTTCCGATGGTGCGGTTTCTCAAAAGGACGCTGCACCTGTGATTAGAAATAATCGCACACTGGTTCCGATTCGCTTCATCACAGAGGCCCTTGGCGGCGAAGTGAAATGGAATGAGGCGGCGAAAGAGGTTATCCTTGTGATTGACGGCAAGGAAATCAGAATGAGAATCGGGAAAACCTTGGAGAAATATGGCGTTGCACCGATGATTATTGACGGACGCACCTATGTGCCTGTGCGCTTTGTGGCGGATGAACTGCAGGCGGCAGTGGTGTGGAACGAGGTGGCAAAGACCGTTACGATTACAAAAGATGTGGCTGAAAAGTAAGCATAAGAAAGCATAAGAAAGGGGGAGTCTTTTTCAAGGCTCCCCTTTTTGCGTGGTTGGTATTTTATTTCTGCGGCAAAAGTGCCTTAGTCAGATATTGCTTTCCCATCAAATCATCATACGTCAAAAGCTCATGCAGCTTGATATATTTATTTCGGGTGGACTCCTCGGAGCCTTCGGAATAAAGCTGATAATAGGGGCTGATGACAGGGCAGGTTTCATATAAATCCAAAAGGAAATTGTTCCGCAGGGTTTCGGGTGCGCCGATATAATCCGTCAGCAGTGCATTCAGCAGATAGGGAGAAACGGCTTCGCCCTCGGCACGATAGGGATGCCCTGTGTCATAATTGCTGAATGTGACATAGGGGGTGGAGAACATCTGATATTTTTCCTCGGTTGTCCAATCGGCAGCGGTGGTGGAGGAAATGGTACCGGTTGCGGTATAGACCGCAAAATCGTTCCCAAGGGTTGGCAGGTGGTCGCCGTACCAAAGCACAACCGTCGGTTTTTCCCGGTTCATCACATAGTCATACAGCCTGCCAAGCTGTGCATCCGAATCGGAAACCCCCTTGCAATAGTTATGCAGAAGATTGCTTTCCTCCTCGGAAAGTGCATCGGAGGTAAAATCAATATTCCATTCGGAGGAATCTAATTTATCGAGATAAAGCCCATGGTTTTCCATGGTAATGGCTTGGATGAAAACGCCTGTTTCATGCGGCTGCTCCAGCTGATACATGATTTCCTCCACAAGCGTTTCATCCGTGAGGAAGGGGCCGCTGTTGAAGTGCTGCTCTGCGTGCAGGTCATATTCTCCCAGAAAATCATCAAAGCCCATCAGGGGATAGGCGCGGTCACGCTCATAAAACTCCTTTTGATAGGTATGAATCCCTATCGTATCATAGCCCTGATTTTTGAACTGGCGTGCAAAGGAATAAATGTTGTTGAACAGATATTGCTGATAAGGCACATTGCCGGAGGGCAGCATGCTTGTGTTCATGCCTGTCAAAATTTCAAATTCGGGACGCACCGTGCCGCCGCCGAAGGTGCAGGAAACCATGTTGCCGCTGGGGTTTGTTTCTGCAATGCGGCGATAATTTTTCAAGGGGTCCTCGGAAAAGGTAACATTTTTCAGGGTTGTGGGGTCCCAGAAGGATTCGGAAAGAATGACAATGATATCGGGATTTTGAAAATCCGCTCCGCTGTTTTCATTCGGCTGATATTTCGCAAATTCCTTTTCCAAATAGGCTTCGTTATAGTTTTCGGGTGCGCCCATATTTAAGGAAGAAAGGTTCAGCACGAAGGCGGTCAGAAAGCCGTTTTCCGTATAGTTTTTCGTTTGATCACTCGGTGCCTTGGGGGAAAGCCCCAAAAGGTTATAGCCCTCCCGGACGGTGCCGTTCATGGTGCAAAGATACAGGCACGCCAAAAGCAGCGGTGCGCCGAGGACACGCTTTTTCCAAGCAAGCGGCAGTGTCGGGCGAAGGAAGGCCAAAAGCAAAAGATAGGCCACTGTTAAGCCCCAAAGACACCACAGCGGTGCGGGGATTTTCAAGGCAGAAAGGAAGGTGGTAAAGCTGTCTGCGTTTTTCGCCAGCAGCATATCCCAAGGAAGAAAATGCTCCTTCAAAATTTCCGTTTTCAGAAAATCCACAGTGGGCAGAATGGTAAAAAGCAAGCCTGTCAACACTGCGGCCAAGGGAACACGCCTGCAAAGGCAGAGCATTGCCCCATAGAAAAGGGAAATCAAAAGCAGCCCAAGCAGGAATGCACCGCAGTTTTGCGTCAGCAGGGTGCGCAGCAGCAAGAGTGCGCTCGTCTCTGCGGACAAAAACGAGATGAGATTGCCGCTTAAGGTCAGAAAAACGGGAAACAGCAGCACCAAGAGCCACATGAGAACAGCGGCAGGCTGATGTTGCTGCAAATAAGTGTCTATTTTATTACGAAGGGTTCGGGAGCGTTTCATTTTTATCATACCTCTTTTGTAGTTTTTTTCGGTTCCAAATGGATATTTTAACACGGTTGCGGCGGTTTTTCAAGAAAAGCGGGGGAGGGAATTGCGGTTTTTTCTGTTTTTTTGCGAAAGGCGAGCCGAAGAAAAATGGGGTGCCTCCCTTGACAGAGGCTGTTAAGTCCTGTAAAGTTAGGTATAGTGGCTTAAACTGTGCTTTTTTCAAGCTGCGGTTTGGGCAGAGATCGTGAGGTGTCACCATGAAAAAGCAAGATTCCAATTATAATAATGAAAGCATTACCTCCCTCAAGGGAGCGGAGCGTGTTCGTCTGCGGCCGGGGGTTATTTTTGGCTCCGATGGCCTGGATGGGTGCGAGCATGCTTTTTTTGAAATTCTTTCCAACTCCATTGATGAGGCAAGAGAGGGCTATGGCAAGAAAATCGAAATCACACGCTTTAAGGATGATTCGATTTTGGTGCGAGACCATGGCAGAGGGATTCCTGTGGATTATAACCCCAAGGAGGATTGCTTCAACTGGGAGCTTGTGTTCTGCGAGCTGTATGCAGGCGGCAAATATCAAAACAACACAGGGGAGAATTATGAATTCAGCTTGGGGCTGAACGGCTTAGGCACCTGTGCCACGCAGTATGCCTCCGAATTTATGGATGCAGTCATCTATCGGGACGGCATGTGCTATCAGCTTCATTTTGAAAAGGGGGAGAATATCGGCGGTCTGATGAAGGAGGCGGCGGAAAAGCACTCCACAGGCACGCAGATTACATGGCGGCCCGACAGAGAGGTTTTTACGGAAATCCATATTCCGCTTTCCTATTTTCAGGATGTGCTGAAAAAGCAGGCGGTTGTCAATGCGGGGCTTTTGTTTGAGCTTTACGATGAGGAGAGCGGCGAAGCCTTCCAATATTGCTATGAAAACGGGATTCGGGATTATATTGCCGAGCTGAACGGCGAAAAGGGCTTGACAACGGTGCAATATTTGCAGAGCGAAACCAAGGGGCGTGACAGAGAGGATAAGCCGGAATATCGCTTGAAATTTGAGGCGGCGTTTTGCTTCAACAACCATGTGAATGTGCTGGAATATTATCACAACTCCAGCTTTTTGGAATATGGCGGCTCGCCCGATAAGGCGGTGCGCAATGCGTTTGTGTTTGCCATTGATAAATATTTGAAAAGTAACAGCCTTTATAAAAAGGACGAAAAGAAGATTACCTTTGCGGATGTGGAGGATAGCTTGATTTTGGTTATCAACTCCTTCTCCACCGTGACAAGCTATGAAAACCAGACGAAAAAATCCATCACGAATAAATTTATACAGGAGGCCATGACGGAGTTCTTCCGCCGGCAGCTTGAGATTTATTTCATCGAAAACAAAATGGAGGCGGACAAGATTGCGGCACAGGTGCTTGCGAATAAAAGAAGCAGGGAAACTGCGGAAAACACCCGTGTGAATATCCGCAAAAAGCTGACAGGCAATCTGGATATGAATAACCGTGTGGAAAAATTCGTCAACTGCCGCACCAAAGATGTTTCCCGCAGGGAAATTTATATTGTGGAGGGCGATTCTGCACTCGGCTCCTGTAAGCAGGGCAGGGATGCGGATTTCCAAGCGATTATGCCCATCCGAGGGAAGATTTTGAACTGCTTGAAGGCAGATTACAATAAAATTTTCAACAACGATATTATCATTGATTTGCTGAAGGTGCTTGGCTGTGGGGTAGAGGTGAAATCCAAGCATGATAAGGGCTTAAATTCCTTTGACTTGGAGCAGCTCAGATGGAGCAAGGTCATTCTCTGCACCGATGCGGATGTGGACGGCTTCCAGATTCGCACCCTGCTTTTGACCATGCTGTACCGCTTGGTGCCAACCCTGATTTATGAAAAAAAGGTCTATATTGCGGAATCTCCGTTATATGAAATCCGCAACGGCAAGGAAAAATATTTTGCCTATACCGACAGCGAAAAGAACCAAATTACTGCCAAGCTGAAGGGCAAGGTAAAAATCAAACGCTCGAAGGGCTTGGGCGAAAATGCCGCAGATATGATGTGGGAAACCACCATGAACCCCGAAACACGCCGCTTGATTTTGGTTACACCGGATGAGGCAGAGCGGACGCAGGCAATTTTTGAGCTGCTGCTTGGGGAGAACCTTTCCGGCAGAAAGGAACACATTGCCGAGGAAGGCCATAAATATCTGGATATGATTGATATCAGCTAAGAGGTGGACGTATGGCAAAGAAGAAAACAACAACGAAAAAAGAATATAAGGATAACTTCATACAGGAGCAGCGGATTACCGATACTCTTGAGCTGAACTATATGCCCTATGCCATGAGCGTCATTGTTTCCCGTGCCATTCCTGAGATTGACGGCTTTAAGCCCTCCCACAGAAAGCTGCTTTACACCATGTATCAGATGGGGCTTTTGAAGGGGGACAGAACCAAATCCGCCAATGTGGTGGGGCAGACCATGAAGCTGAACCCCCATGGAGACAGTGCGATTTATGAAACCATGGTGCGCCTGACAAAGGATCATGAGGCGCTTTTGGTGCCCTTTGTGGATTCCGAGGGGAACTTCGGGAAATATTACTCCAGAGAGATGGCGTATGCTGCCTCCCGATACACAGAGGTAAAGCTGGAGGGCATTTGTCAGGAGATTTTTGCGGATATTGACAAGGATACCGTTGCTTTTGTGGATAACTATGACGGGAGCATGAAGGAGCCGACACTTTTGCCGACCACCTTCCCGAATATTTTGGCAAACCCCAATCTTGGCATTGCGGTGGGCATGGCCTCCTCCATTTGCAGCTTTAACCTTACGGAGCTGTGCGAGGCGACAGAGCAATTTATCAAGAACGATGCGGTTGATTTGTGCGAGGTGCTTTCCGCACCCGATTTTTCCACAGGGGGAGAGCTGATTTATAGCCGCAAGGATTTGGAGCAGATTTATCAAACGGGGCGTGGCAGTGTGAAGCTGCGGGCGAAATATCGCTATGATAAAAAGGATAACTGCATTGAGGTTTATGAAATTCCCTATACCACCAACATTGAGGCAATCGTGGATAAAATCATTGCATTGGTGAAGGCGGGGAAAATCAAGGATATCACAGATGTGCGTGATGAATCGGACAGAAACGGTTTGAAAATCACGATTGACCTAAAGCGCGGCACAAATGTGGAGCTTTTGATGCACAAGCTGTTTGCCATGACACCCCTTGCTGACAGCTTTAGCTGTAACTTCAATGTGCTGATTCACGGCAGACCGATGACCTTGGGTGTGGGCGGCATTTTGAAGCATTGGACAGAGTTCCGTGTGGATTCCATCCGCCGTCAGATTGCATTTGATATTCAGAAGAAATCCGAAAAATATCATTTGCTGGAGGGGCTTTCCAAAATTTTGATGGATATTGATAAGGCGATTGCCATTATCCGTGGCACCGAGGAGGAAAAAATGGTTGTGCCGAATTTGATGGCAGGCTTTTTCATTGATGAGGTGCAGGCGGAATTTATTGCGGAGATTAAGCTGCGCAACATCAATAAGGAATATATCCTAAAGCGGATTGCAGAGCTGGAGGCGTTGGAGAAGGAAATCAAGAGTTTGAATGAAACGCTCCGCTCCGATGCGAAAATCAAAAATATCATTTGCAGACAGCTGCGGAATGTGGCGAAAAAATACGGCAAGCCCAGAAAAACGGAAATCATCCATGAGGATGATGTGACGGTGCTTTCCAAGGAGGATTTCATCGAGGATTATCCCGTAACCTTCTTCCTGACCAAAGAAAATTATTTCAAAAAAATCAGCCATGCCTCCTTGCGTATGGCAGGGGAGCAAAAGCTTAAGGAGGAGGACGTTCTTCTGATGGAGGTGGAGGGTGCAAACCGTATGGATTTGCTGTTCTTCTCCAATCGGCAGAATGTGTATAAGCTAAAGGCATCCGATGTGGCGGATACCAAAGCGAGCGCCTTGGGCGAATATCTGCCGAACCTTTTGCAGCTGGAGGCGGAGGAAAGCATCCTCTACATGACGGCAACGGCGGATTACAGCGGCCGGATGGTGTTCTTCTTTGCAAACGGCAAGGCGGCAAAGGTGCCGCTTTCTGCCTATGAAACCAAGACGAACCGAAGAAAGCTGGTCAATGCCTATTCCGCAAAGGCAGAGCTGGTGCGGATGGCGAAAATTGCGGAGGAAACCGATTTTATGCTCATGCGCAACATGGATAAGGCAACGCTTTTGCATACGGATTTGATTCCCTTGAGTGCCACAAAGAACGCCGGTGGTGTGCAGGTGTTTACGCTAAAGAAAAACAGTGTGGTAACGCAGGTGTTTACCAAAGCGGAATTTGAAACAGAGGAATATGAATATTACCGCACGAAGAAAATCCCGACCACAGGGCATTTTATACAGGAAAAGGATAAGGTCGCCAACCATCTGCCGGGGCAGCTTGCGTTGGGGGAATAAGAAAGACTAACTATTAAAAGTCAAGTCAAAAAATGAATTTTTATGAATGAATTGCAAAAATGCAATTCAGATATA
>NZ_CAKQVD010000058.1 GCF_934277605.1 uncultured Anaerotignum sp. | reverse complement strand
CCTGCTGATGTGGGGCATGGAGACCGTCTGCGGCAGAGGTAAAATTGTGCTTGCCGTTTCCATGGTGCTTGGTCTGGCTGTCTGCTATGCCATCGGGACACTCTGGTTTATGGTGGTTTATGCAAAAGCCTCGGGCGCCGTTGGCTTAGGTACGGTTCTGGGATGGTGTGTCATTCCCTTTATCATCCCCGACCTGATTAAGATTGCGGTTGCCCTTTTCCTGACAGACCGCTTTCGGAAGGTGATTGCATGAAAACAACAGCTTTAAACAAAAATTTTAAAAAAACAATCAAGCTGCGGGCGCATCATGGGATGTGCCTTGCTTTCTTTGAGGGAAAGGGCTACAATGACGGCTTTACCGCATCCATGCAAGCCATTCTCACACAGCTAAATCAGGAAAATCCCTGCTTAGAGGTGGTGGCGGAGGCAGACAGCATTTGTGCCGCCTGTCCCCATCTTGCAAACGGCATTTGCGAAAGTGCAGACCTGGTGCAGGGCTATGACAGGCAGGTGCTTTCCCTTTGCGGCATGGAGGAACACGCCCTTTCGGATTGGGAGAGCTTTTCCGCACGGGTGGCAGAGCGTATCCTTTCCCAAGGGAAGCGGAGGGACATTTGCGGCGGCTGCCAATGGAGTGCCATCTGCACCGCAAAAGAGCATCTGTACCGCTCTTGATTTCTATGGTAGAATGGATAGAATGAAACAGAGGTGATACTATGACAAAGGACGCAGTTCTTGCGATTTTAAGAAAAGAAACAGGCTATATTTCAGGGGAGCATATCAGTCAGCTTTTGGGCGTCAGCCGTGCCGCTGTGAACACCGCAGTGAAGGCCTTGCGTGCGGAGGGCTATGAGATTTCCTCCTCCACCAATAAGGGCTATCATCTGGAGGCGGCACCCAACAGCATTACCGCCAAGGAGCTTTCGGTCTATCTGCCGGAGGAACGTATGCAATCTGTGGAATGTCTGGATTCAGTCGATTCCACCAACAACCGTCTGCGTGAGCTGGCACTTGCGGGCGCACCCAACGGGCAGGTGGTGCTTGCCAATCGGCAGACACAGGGGCGTGGCAGACGGGGGCGTGCCTTTGCCTCTCCGCAGGATAACGGCATTTATCTTTCCATTTTGTTTTATCCCGACAGCCTGCCGACAGATGTTGCGGAAATCACTGCATGGACAGCCGTTGCCACAAACAACGCCATTGCAGAAATCTGCGGTGTGCGGACAGGCATCAAATGGGTAAATGATTTGGTGCTAAACCGCAAAAAGCTTTGCGGGATTCTGACAGAAATGTCTGTGGAAAGCGAAAGCGGCTATATCCAATATATCATCATCGGCATTGGCATTAACGTGAATGAGCAGGCAGAGGATTTCCCCGAGGAGGTGCGGCACATTGCGACCTCCTTGGCAATGGAAACAGGGAAAGCCCATTCCCGTGCAAGGCTTGCCGCCGCTCTGATTCGGGAATTGGACAAAATGGGGCAGGCATGGCCGGAGGGAAAGCAAGCCTATCTGGAGGCCTACCGCAGAGATAACATCACAACAGGCAAGGAGATTACCGTTGTGCGTGGTGCGGAGGAAGCCCCTGCCTTTGCAGCTGCCATCGGGGAGGATTTCTCCTTGGAGGTGCGCTATGCGGACGGACGCAGCGAACGCCTTTCCAGCGGAGAAATCAGCATTAAGGGATTATATCATTAAAAGCACACAAAAAAGCCTTCCATTTTCATAGAAGGCTTTTTTATGTGCTTTCGATTTATACTCTTTCTTTGAATACATCTACCATATCCAGCTTTTCCCAAGGCAAATCCAAATCGGTTCTGCCAAAGTGGCCATAAGCCGCTACCTGCTTATAGATAGGTCTTCTCAAATCGAAATTCTTGATAATTGCCGCAGGGCGCAAATCAAAGTTTTCCTTTACGATTTCTGTAATTTCTTCATCGGAAAGCTTGCCTGTGCCATAGGTGTTTACCAAAATGGAAACGGGCTGTGCTACGCCGATTGCGTAAGCAAGCTGTACCTCGCATTTCTTTGCAATGCCGCTGGCAACGATATTTTTCGCAACGTGTCTTGCCGCATAGCAAGCAGAACGGTCAACCTTTGTAGGGTCCTTACCGGAGAATGCGCCGCCGCCGTGTGCCGCATAGCCGCCATAGGTATCCACGATAATCTTTCTGCCTGTCAGACCGGAGTCACCCATAGGGCCGCCGATAACAAATCTGCCTGTGGGGTTGATGTAATATTTTGTGTTTTCATCCAGCAGGTTCGCAGGGATAACCTTCTTGACAACATTTTCAATGATATCCCGTTCAATCTGGCTATGCTCCACATCGGGATCATGCTGAGAGGATACCACAACCGTATCAATTCTTGCAGGGGCATCATCCACATATTCCACTGTCACCTGTGCCTTGCCATCGGGGCGCAGATAAGCCAATGTGCCGTTTTTACGCACCTCTGTCAATCTTCTGGTCAGCTTATGGGACAGAGCGATGGGCAGGGGCATCAGCTCCTCCGTTTCATCGCAGGCAAAGCCGAACATCATACCCTGATCGCCTGCGCCTGTATCAAATTCGCTGTCATCCGCACCTGTTTTGTTTTCCAAGGAATGATCCACGCCCATTGCAATATCGGGGGACTGTCCGTGGATTGCTGTCAGAACGGAGCAGGTTTCGCTGTCGAAGCCGTATTTTGCTCTGGTGTATCCGATTTCTGTCAGTGTTTCTCTTACGATTTTTTCAACATCAACATAAGCCTCTGTTGTAATCTCGCCCATTACCATAATCATGCCTGTTGTGGTGCAGGTTTCGCAGGCAACACGGGAATTGGGGTCCTTTGCCAAAAGTGCGTCCAGCACGCCGTCGGAAATCTGGTCACAGATTTTATCGGGATGTCCCTCTGTAACAGATTCAGATGTAAATAATCTTCTGCTCATTTTTTGTTCTCCTTTTTTTACACAAATGTTTAGTGACTGTGAATAAAGTTTTCTAAGGAGAGACGTGTTTGCATTGTTTTTCCCAAAGCCTTTCGCTTCTTCTTCAAACAAAAGAAAGCCCCGCAGGGCTTTTACATCAATCTCATCTTCCGCAATGCTGCGGGGGAATTAGCACCGATGCGTTTCCGCCGGTTGCCGGGTGTCACAGGGCCCTGTCCCTCAACCACTCTTGATAAGTCCTTTATTCACTTCCTGTTGTATTTTATATGGAAAAGCACGCTCTGTCAACAGCAAATCCGCCGTTTCCGACAATTCCCACAAATTGCATAGGGTGTTATCCAAAAACAGCGGAAAAACAAGACAGTTTGACAAGAGCCGAGAAATCAGCCGCCGATTTTCCTTGCAAGAAATGCCGCCGCTGTCTCCAAGCCGTCTAAGTCCTCCCCATCAAAGCGGCTGCTGCGTGGGCTGTCAATATCCAAAACGCCAAGCACCTCGCCCGCCTCGTTCAACAAGGGCACCACGATTTCCGCATTGGAATTGCAATCGCAGGCGATATGCCCGGGAAAGCAATGCACATCCGCCACAAGCTGTGTGCGTTTTTCCGCCCAGCCTGCACCGCAGACACCCTTGCCGTAGCCGATTCTGCTGACTGCCGGCTTGCCCTGAAAAGGCCCCAAAACCAATTCCTCGCCCTGCACCAGATAGAACCCTACCCAGTTGATGTCCTCCAATGCTGCGCCCAAAACGGCAGAGGCATTGGCAAGAACAGCGGTTTGGTCTGTCTCCTTCTCCGTATATTTTTCAAGCTGCTCCAAAAGGAGTGCGTAAAACGCTTTTTTCTCCGCAGGATATTCCACAGGGATATATGCCATAACAAATCCTTCCTTTCTGCTTTCTCTTTTGTTTTTTATACTTTTTATATCGGAAACACAGGCATCTGTCAAGGAAAATTTTTCTATTCTTCCTCTTTTCTCAAAAGGGGCAAAAGCACCTCGCCCCATGCCGCAATCAGCCGCTCCGGATTCCATGCCGCATTGGCAGGACTGGTCGAGGGAAGCTGCACCGCCGAAATCCCCAATCGCTCCTCCTGATATTTGCGGTATAGCTTATAGGATGTGCCTCCGTTGCAAAGAATGGCAACCCTTCCCGTCACTGCCAAAATCCGCTCCAAATCGGCAGGCTCCACATTTTTAATGCTGCTGTCACTGCTCCCGATGATATCACAGCTATGAATCACATCATGCAGAGCAATATGGTTGCGCAGCAGCATTGCCTTCTTTTCCGCAATGCTTTGGGGCAATGCCTCCCCTGTGAGCGCCGCAAGCACCCGCCAAAACCGATTCTGCGGATGCCCATAATAAAACCCAACCTCTCTGGACTTACGGGAGGGGGCTGTCCCCAAAATCAAAACCCTGCAATTTTCATCACAAACGGGTGCAAATTCCTGCGTCACTCGTTCCCAAGCCTTTTCTTTCTTTTTCATGCCGTCACACTTCCTTCAGCCATCTTGCCGCATCCAATGCGTGATAGGTAATCAAAATTGCCGCTCCTGCCCGCTTCATTGCAATCAGATTTTCCAGAACAATGCGTTTTTCATCTATCCACCCCATCTGTGCCGCCGCCTTCACCATGGCATATTCGCCACTGACGTTATAAACGGCAATCGGCAAATCAAAGCGGCTTGCCGCCGCTTCCACCACATCCAAATATACCAATGCAGGCTTTATGATATAAAAATCCGCACCCTCCTCAATATCCGCCGCAATTTCACGGAGTGCCTCCTTTTTGTTGCAAACATCCATTTGATAGGAGCGTCTGTCCCCAAACTGCGGTGCGGAATGTGCCGCATCCCGAAAGGGACCATAATAGGCGGAGGCAAATTTCGCACTATATGCCATGATGGGAAGCTGTGCAAAGCCCTCCGCATCCAAGGCATGACGGATGGCCGCCACCCGCCCGTCCATCATATCGGAGGGGGCAATGATATCTGCACCCGCCTGTGCCAAGGAAACGCTCATTTTTGCAAGCAGGGGCAGGGTTTCATCGTTCAAAATACGCTCGCCCTCCACCAAGCCGCAATGGCCGTGAGAGGTGTATTCGCATAGGCAAACATCCGCAACCACAAGCAGAGAGGGATAGCTCTTTTTGATTTGGCGAATGGCTCTTTGGGTAATGCCGTTCGGGGCATACGCCTGCGAGCCGACCTCGTCCTTTTCGGCAGGAATCCCGAAAATCAACACGCCTGCAATCCCACTTGCCGCCACCTCCCGCAGCATTTCATCCATGCGGTCAACGGAATATTGATAGACACCCGGCATGGAGGGAACGGGGTTTTTGATATCCTCTCCCTCTATCACAAAAATGGGATAGAGCATTTCCTCTGCCGCAAGCCTTGTTTCCCGCACCAACCTACGCATTGGCTCAGAGCTGCGTAATCTTCTGAATCTTCTCAACTGCCAAACTCCTTTCTGATTGCCTCCACAATGCCTTCCACACGGAAGGTCTGCGCCGTCAGCACACGAAAATCGCCGTATGCCCGCAGCACCCTTGCGGTTGCATCGCCGATACAGACTGCCGTTGTCCCATCGGGGATGGTGCCGCCCTGTGCAAAAAAGCCACGCACACCGGAGCCGCTCGCAAAGGTAATCACATCCATTTGCTTTGCCTTTTCCTCGGCAAGACGGCGTTTTTCCGCATCAATCGCAATATCATATATTTTCACATCCGTATAGGATTTCTTTTCTTCTTCCAGAATTTCCGTCAGAACGGGAGAGCCCTGCGCCGCACGCAGAATCAAAATCCGCTCTCCTCTGCCGACCACAGTGCAAAGCCCATTGGCAAGGCTTTCCACATCATATTTTTGGGGCAAAAAGGCAGGATAAAGCCCTCTTTGCTCCAAGGCGGCGGCGGTGCCTGTGCCAATGACGGCAAATTTGATATGAGAAAGCACCCGAATATCTATCCTCTGCCTTTGCAGATAATCAAAAAACACCGCAACCCCGTTGGGACTGGTAAACACCGCCCAAGCGTATGTATCGATGCACTGCAGGGCCTGCCGCAAGGCCGGCTGCTCACAGGTTGGCACAAGGGTGGCATAATCCATCTGTGTGACTGCCGCACCCAAGGCAGACAGCCGCTCCTTGAGCTTTTTTGTGATAGATTTTGTCCCTGTTACGCCGATTTTCAAGCCATGCAGGGCATAGGGAATCGTGCCGGAAAGCGCAAGGCCCGCAGTTTCGCCAACCACAATCACAGCAGGCGCAGCAATGCCCGCCCTTGCCGTTTCCTGCGCCAAATCGCACAAGGCGGCACGCACCACCCTTTGCTCCGGGGTTGTCCCCTTGGAAATGACTGCCGCAGGTGTATCGGCAGGCTTGCCTCCCTGCAATAAGCCGTTTGCAATCTCCTCCAGATGATGCAGTCCCATCAAAAAGACCAATGTCCCCTCCAATTTGGCAAGGGTATCCAAGCCCTCTGTCAAGACGGCTGTGCCATCTGCCGCCGTATGCCCTGTCACCACATGAAAGCTGCGGGCAAGCCTGCGGTGTGTCACAGGAATCCCTGCCGCCGCAGGCACAGCGATTGCCGCACTGACACCGGGAACCGCCTCACAGGCAATGCCTGCCGCCTGCAATGCAAGCATTTCCTCTCCCCCTCTGCCAAACACAAAGGGATCGCCGCCCTTCAGCCGCACCACCAGCCTGCCCTCCCTTGCCTTTGCAATCAAAAGGGCATTGATTTCCTCCTGCGAAAAGGAATGTCTGCCGTATCGCTTGCCGACAAAAATCCGCTCGCATGCCGCCTTGGTTTCCTCCAAAAGCTCTGCACAGGCAAGGTCATCATACAGCACCGTATCGCATTTTTGCAGCAGCCGCAGTCCCTTCCGTGTAATCAGCTCCGGGTTGCCGCAGCCTGCCCCGACCAGATAAACCGTTCCGCTCATTTCTTTAACCTCCCGACTACCTCTGCCGCCAAAGCCAAATGCTCCGCAATCGGCGCTCTGCCTTCCGCATAGGCATTGCCATACATGGCACGCAGACGCAGAGCCTCTCCTTCGATTTCCGCAAATGCCGCTACAGGCTCACTGCAATCCGCATTCAAACGCATCAGCACCGCACGCTCCGTTTCAAAAAGAATCTTCGTTTCGGTATGCGTGATGGCACCAATCAGCGCAGACAGCTCCCGTCTGCCCTCCGCAACGATAATGCCTTGGCACGCCGCCGGCAAAAATTCCTCGGGAGAAAGCACACGAAAGGTGTAGCCCTCCGCCTCGGTAATCCCCAAGCGGTCAAGCCCCGCCTTCGCAAGCAAAATCGCATCATATTCCCCTGCACGAAGCTTTTGCAGGCGTGTCTGTATGTTGCCCCGAATGAGCCGACAGCTCGCCCAAGGAAAGAGCCTTGCCGCACACTGCTCTCTGCGCAGGCTGCCCGTGCCGATGCTTTTGCACTCCTGCGGTGTTTTTCCCTGCGGCATCACAAGCACATCTCTTGCGTCATCCCGTTTCAGCACCCCAAGGATTTCCAAGCCCTCCGCCAGAAAAATCGGCAAATCCTTTCCGCTGTGGATGGCAATATCAATTTCATTTCGCAATATCATTTCTTCAAATTCCGAGGCAAAAACACCCTTGCCCTGATTGCTGAGCGCCCAAAGCGGCTGATCCAAAATCAAGTCCCCTCTGGTGTGGAAGGGGACAGTTTCGGTTTCCAAGGTCGGATGAGCCTGCGCCAATGCCGCCAACGCCATTTCCGTCTGCTTGGCAGAAAGCAGGCTTTTTCTTGTGCCGACTCTCAATTTTTTCATGCCTCCCCCTCCTTTCTGATGATTTCCTCAATTTCCTCGGAGGATACCCCTCCGTTTTTCTCCAAGGCAAGCTTGAAAATTGCCCGTAGCACCCGTTCCCTTGCCGCACCCTCGGGAACTGCCTGCCGCACAGGCCCACGCACCTGTGCCATCAGCGACAAAGCCGCCTCAAAGCCTGTGGGGAGAATTTCCTCCACCTGCTCCCGCAGATAGCGTGCCGCCAAGGGACTTGCACCACCTGTGGAAAAGCCTGCGACAAGCGCCCCCCGCTTGATGAGGGCAGGAAAGAGAAAGGTGCATTTTTCCGCATCATCCACAATATTAACGGGAATCCCCCTTGCCTTGCAAGCAGCGGCAATCTCTGCATTGACACCCTCGTCATTCGTTGCACCGATGACAAAGAGCATCCCCTCCACATCCTCTGCCTGAAAACGCTTCAAGCGGCGGCAAATTCCCTCCATTTTCTCGATTTCTTCACAAAAAACAGGAGAAACGACAGTCAGCGACACGCCAAAGGGCAGGAGCCTTTCAATTTTTCTCAATGCCACCCTGCCACCGCCCACAACAAGTGCGGATTTCTGTCCAATCTCCATAAAAAAAGGAAAATAGCTCATGTGTTTCCTCCGTTGCTTTTTTCATTGATTCAGAATCTTAGTATACACCTTTTTCGGATAAATTCAAACGAAAGAATGGTCTCCTCTATTTCCGCCGCAAGCCACGCAAATATGCCTTATCCTCCGCCGAAACACGATAGGATTCACATGCCTTTTGGATGAATTTGTGAAATGTCCAAGCATCCAAATGATGATGGGAGAGATACGCAAGGCAGGCTTCTCTGTCCTTCGCCCAAGCCGTTGCCAACAGCCATGCCTGCCCCATCCGAACATAATACTGCTCGGCATGAACGGCATCCAGCCGCTCCAGCACCTCGGGGAGAAATGCCGGCGTAAGATAATGATTGAGCATCAAAACCAAGCCGACACGCACCGCCCACGGATTTTCGGATTGCAGATAATTCTTGATATGGGAGAAAAACGCCTTTTCCTGCCCTTGCAGCCGTTTTTTGACAGAGGCACAGAACACATCGCAAAGCGCCCAATTTTCCACCAGATTTTCCGTATAAAAATCACAATAGGGCAAAAATTCCGCATAGGGAACGGGCAAAGCCGCCGCCACCAAGCCATAAAGCAGACGCTCCTCATGGGTTTCCCTGCCGCAAAGGCGCAAAAAGCCAATGCCATCCTGCTTTGCAAGCTGTGCCGCCGTTTTCCGCAAAAAAGGCACTCTAAGACCGACGATCTTCAGTTCGGTGCAAAGCAGTCTTTCGTGAAACTGCCGATAGTCCTCCTCGCCTTGCTGTTCTAATTCTGCCAAAAATGCCGCATAGCGTGCCTTTGTCCAATCCTCCATCTGTCTCACCCCCATTCTGCCCTGCTTGCCGCCACCTGCTTGATTGCCTGCTCATATTTTCGGATACGGGAAAAATCCCGTTCTGTCGGGTGCGGAATACGGCTGATATCCATGTTATCCCGCAAATCGGCATATTTTACCCTTGCCGCCAATGGATTTTCGCAAATGCGTGCGATATATGCCATATAGTCCTCTCCCGCTCGGCGTGTCAGGCACAAAACCGCCGCAACGATTTTTTCGGGGAAGCCCTCCAAATCCGCCGCCGTCAGCGCAGTGTCCTCCAAGGTATCATGGAGCAGGGCTGTGATTCTCTCCGCCTCACTCTCGCAGGCAAGCATTACCCGAATGGGATGCAGAATATAGGGCTGTCCACCCTTGTCCTTCTGCCCGCTGTGTGCCTTTGTCGCTAAAATCAATGCTTTTTCCAACATTTTCCTTGCTCCCCTCCGAATATACTGTTTTTAGTATAAGCGTGAAAAAAAACGCTGTAAAGGCAAACTTTTTACAGATTGTTTACGTCTATAAAATGTATTGAAAATTTAATAAATTCTTCAAGGTTTTTATTCCGAAAATGTGATATGATATTTTTATAGAGAAATTGTTTGAAAAGAACGAAAAAAGGGAGGGAGCGTCTTATGATTTATTATTTCAGCGGAACCGGCAATTCCTATGCTGTGGCAAAAAAGCTTGCCGCAGGCTTGGGGGAGGAATTGGCAGATATCGCAGCCTTGGTAAAGGAGCGACAGTTTGCGCACACACTGAAGCAGGGGGAGAAATTGGGCTTTGTTTTCCCTGTTTACGCTTGGGCGCCCCCGAAGCCCGTCATGGAGCTTGTGAAAAATCTGGAGCTTTATTACAGCGGCAATCCTTATCTTTTTGCAGTCTGCACCTGTGGCTCCTCCGCAGGCGAAAGCATAGATATTCTGGAGAAGGCACTGCAGAAAAACGGCCTTTCCTTAGACAGCGGCTTTTCCGTTATCATGCCGGATAGCTTTACGGTGCTTTTTGATGCCGGCACAAAGGCGGCGCAATATGAAGTGCTGCAAAGGGCAAACAAAACCGTAGACAACATCCTGCGTGCCATTCGGCTGAATTGGAGCAATTTCTTCCGTGTGAAGAAGGGCAAATGCCACACCGTTTTAAGCAGGCTTGTCAACCCTGTTTTTTGGAGGGGCATGAAAACAAAGCCGTTTTATGTGACGGAGGCTTGCAGCCATTGCGGCCTATGTGAAGCGGTCTGCACCGGTGGGTGCATCAAGCTGACCGCAGGCATTCCCATCTGGACGGAGCCGCACTGCAACATGTGCATGGCGTGCGTGAACCGCTGTCCCAATGCGGCCATCCAATATGGCAAGGGCACAAGCAAACGGGGACGATATGTGCATCCCATTTATCAGAAACGAAAGGGGGCTTCTGAATGAAACGAAACCGAATTTTCGCCTTCCTTTTGGCAGGCGTTTTGCTGTTCGCCTGCGGGTGCAGTGCCAACAGCAGCGGCTTCTCTCTACTAAGCCACAAAAAAACAGTGGAGCTAACGGAAAAGGGCGTTTCCTATTGGGCGCAATATGTGGAGCATCAGGAGGTCGGCAAGCCGACGGATGTGGTGGAGCAGAAGGAGGCGCTTTCCTATTTACTGCAATACCCCACATTTGAGAAGGCAGGCATTGATGCACGCATTTCGGAAATCGTTGCGGAAATCCGCAATGCCTTTGATGCGGAATTTACCCCGCAGGCAGAGGAAACACAGAAAAAGCAGACACCTGCCACACTCTACCTCGGATATGAGGCCTATTTGGCAAAGGAAACACAGCTAAGCGTGGTGTTCTTTGAAACACATGAGGCGGACGGCGTGCTTTCGCCGCATACACGGATTCAGATTTTCCATTTTGACTTAGAAAAGGATGCAGAGGTAACAGTGGAAAGCCTGACTTGGAACGGCTTTGCCAAAAACGCAGCCTCCTATGCGGAGGGCTATTTTATCTCCACAGAGCCTTACAAGAACAGCATTTTCGGGAATTATAAAACCCTGCTTGCCGCCGATGCCGGACGGTTTGAGCGTTTCGCACTCACAAAGAACGGCGTTCTGTTCTATTTTGACAGATATGACCTGTTCCCCGGCAGCTTCGGTGTGGTGCGGCTGACCGTGCCGTATGCGCAAATGCAGAAAAAAGCAGAGGAGCCGAAGAAGGAAAAGCCTGTTCCCAAGGCAATCCGCAACAAAAAAATGGTGGCACTGACCTATGATGACGGCCCGAATCCCAAAGCAACCAATGCCATTTTGGATGTTTTGGAAAAATATGATGCCAGAGCAACCTTCTTCGATTTAGGCAGTTTGGTGGAAAGATATCCCGATGTGGTAAAGCGTGAGGAGGCGCTCGGCTGTGAGGTCGGCAGTCATTCCTATAACCACAAAAACTTCAATAAGCTGACCGATGCGGAAATCAAGGCTGATGTGCAGAAAACCGCCGCCGCCTTCCGCAAGGTGCTTGGCAGAGAGCCTGCCGTATTCCGCCCGCCCTATGGCAACTGCAAGGACAGCGTGAAAAAGCAGATTCCCATGTCCATCTATCTTTGGTCTGTGGATACACTGGATTGGAAGAGCAGAGATGCCAAGGCTGTTGTGAATGTTGTCAAGAATGCCGGAAATTTGGATGGCAAGGTCATTTTGATGCACAGCATTTACGGCTCTACCGCAGAGGCAACGGCAACCCTTGTGCCTTATCTGCAAAAGCAGGGCTATGCGCTGGTAACCGTTTCTGAGCTGGTGGAGGCAAAGCATGGCGAAAAGCCGCAAAAAAACAAGCTCTATGGCTATTCTTATTTCAAATAAAAAAAACTCCCTTGTACTTGTGAAGTGCCCCCTGTCAAGTAGACAGTGAAAAAATAAAAATATTTTGTTGGAGATGGTCTCTGCATTGGCAGAGACC
>NZ_CAKQVD010000057.1 GCF_934277605.1 uncultured Anaerotignum sp. | reverse complement strand
GAAAATTCATGGCAGAGCTTTAAGAAGTTTTGAAATTTCTGAAAGAGGGCACTAAAGGGCACATCGAAATATGGTATGATGGCATTGTGAAAATATAGATGTTTCATGTTACCTCCTTTTTGGCACTCGGAAACGGGTGCCTTTTGCATAAAAAGAAAAAGACCGCATCAGCGGTCCTTCTCTATGTCAGCAGTAAAAGCATCAATGGATTTCTGCAGGAATTGGGAACGGCTTAACCCGTTAGCTTTGCAGTATTCATCAATGCGTGCAAAAAGCTCAGGCTTAATGCGGACATTGAAATTCTCATAAGCCTTTTTATTGTACTTGTTCTTGGAGGCGGTAGACGTTGCGCCCATGGGAGATCACCTCTTTTTCAGGATGGTAACAAATGCGGCAATACTGATAACTAAAGCAATGATACTGATAATAAGAGATATTGTTTGCATAATGTCTGTGATTGAAGTATACTATACTTAACCCCGAAGGGCGGGGGCTTTATTTGCCCCCTTTTGTGTTTCTGGCCAGCTTATAAGCTATTATCGCTGTTATTAGGGCTAACAGTGAGCTTATTAAGTTGGCTATACTTGTTATTGCATCAATCACTTTTGCACCTCCTTTCTATGTTTTCATTATAGCATACTGCGTGCAGTATGTCAAGCGAAATAGAAAAATAAATCAAAAGAAATCCTGATAACTTCAATGCTTATCGGGATTTTTTATTTGCGGCAAAGGAGAAAGACGATGAAGGAATTTGCAAAAGGGTTTTACAACTCGGCGGCGTGGAAGAAATGCAGGCGTGCATACATAGACAGTCGCATTATGGTAGATGGTGGAATGTGCGAGATATGCGGCGAACGGGTTGGCTACATTGTTCATCACAAACAAATGCTGACACAGACGAACATCACACACCCAAACATCACGCTGTCCTTTGACAACCTGCAATATGTCTGCAAGCCTTGTCACGATGAGGAAGAAGGACACTTCATCCAACGCTCAGAGGGGTGCTGTGGCTTTGATATGGACGGTCAGCCGATAGATAGACGGCGGCTTGACTAATTACCGCCCCCCTATTTCAAATGCTCACAGAGCCTTGTGGAGACCGAGAGAGGCAGGTCAAATTTTACGGACGATAAAAACACATAGAGGGGTAAAACAAAGGAGTGGAGAGATATGGCAAAAGATAAAGGGAAGATTGCAGAAATTGACGGGTTTTCCGAGATTGTACAGGCGATGGATGCAAACCACCAGAAGGTTGCAGAAAAAATCCTGCAAAGGTTGCGGTTTATGGAATCCACGCTGAAGAATCTGGAAAGGCAGATTGATGAGGAGGGAGCCGTGATTGTTTCCAAGAACGGAAACGGATTTGAAACCATCGGCGAACATCCCGCCCAAAAATCCTACAACACGATGATTGGCAGATACAACGCACTGATTAAAACATTCATGGATTTGATTCCCGATGGCGCACCGGAGCAGGATGCACTGATGGAATTTATCGGCGGTGGTGCGAATTGACAGAGTTTGAAGAATATTTCGGGAAGATTTATGATGGGCGGATTGTGGCCTGTGACAAAATGAAGCGTGTGAGTGAAATGCTTTTGAATCGTTTTGTATCCCCGGACGAATTCCATTTTGATTATGAAATTGCAAAAAGGCACACCGATTTTATAGAACTGTTTTGCAAACAGCCATCCGGCAATTTGGGACAGCCGCTGAAATTGCAGTTGTTCCAAAAGGCGAGACTGCAAGCGTTGTTCGGGTTTGTGGATGATAACAATATGCGACAGTACAACGAATGTTTGATTGTGGAGGGACGAAAAAACGGAAAGACCACAGAGACAGCGGCGGTTGAACTGGATGTATTGATAAATGACAAAGAGGGTTCGCCGCAGATTTACAACATTGCAACAATGCTGGAACAAGCGAAACTGGGGTTTAATGCGTGCCATAAAATGGTACAGCAGTCCCCAATGTTAAGTAAGCATATTAAAAAAAGAGCGGCTGATTTGTATTTTCCTGCGAATATGGGATTTGTGAAAGCCCTTGCAAGCAATTCAAACAGCTTGGATGGTCTGGACGTTCACTGTGCTGTGATTGATGAATTGGCCGCAATCAAAAACAGGGATTTATACGATTTGATAAAACAGGCTATGGGCGCAAGGAGACAGCCGCTGTTGTTCTGTATTACCACAAACGGATTTATTCGGGGCGGCATTTTCGATGCACAGTACGAATACGCCAAAAGCGTAATCAACGGGGATGCGAAGAACGATAGATTTCTACCGTTCATTTATGAATTGGACAGCCCGAAGGAATGGGACAACCCGAAGATGTGGATAAAAGCAAACCCCGGTCTTGGCACGATTAAGCGAAAAGAATATCTGGTGGAAATGGTACAGAAGGCGAAAGACGATCCGTCCTTCAAGCCGACAGTTATGGTAAAAGATTTTAATATTCCGCAGACGGCTGAGGCGGCATGGTTGAGATACGAGGATTTGAACAATGAAGAAATGTTTGACGATACATTCAAATATTGCATTGGCGGATTTGATGCGGCTGACACCACAGACCTAAACGCCGCAAAGGCAATTTGTATGCGACCAGACGATGACAAAATTTATGTGAATTCTATGTACTGGATTCCGCAATCTGTACTGGACGAACAAAACGCCAGAGGGGACAGGAAAGAGCGGGACAATGTGCCGTATTCCTTGTGGGTAGACCAAGGCTATATGCGGACGTGCGAAGGGAACAAATGTGACAAGCGTATTTTTCTGGAATGGTTCAAGGAACTGCGGGATGATGGTATGTATCCGTTATATATCGGCTATGACCCTTGGCACATTGATGATAGTTTGCTTGCGGAGTTTAAGGCAGAGTTTGGCCCTTCTTCCATGGTTCCTGTGCGGCAGGGTGCAATCAGCCTAAGTCAGCCAATGGGGGACATGAAGGCAGATTTCAACGCCCATCGGATTGTTTATAACAATAACCCGATTGACAAATGGTGTTTGATAAACACAGAGGTCAAGACCGATGTAAACGGAAACATCCAACCGGTAAAAAGCAGAGACGCAAGAAGAAGGATTGATGGTACCGTTGCGTTACTGTGTGCATACAGGGTCTTGAAGGATAACTATAACAACTATGTGAATTTGAATAGACGGAAGGAGGGAGACAGCATTGGGGATTTTTAGCAACATCCGAAAAAAAGAAAGAATGGAACAAAGCGTTTCACAGTATTTCGATGTTATCAACGCATACAGTCCCGTTTTCACAACCTTTGAGGGCAGTCTATACGAAATGGAATTGACAAGGGCAGCGGTGCATAGTTTTGCGACACACGTTAGCAAGCTAAAGCCAGAGATCAACGGGAGCGGAAACAAAGGGATTGAAAGAATATTGCAATACAGACCAAATCCGCTGATGGATACGAAAAAATATTTGTATCGTCTGGCTACCATGTACATGGTCGATAATAACGCATTTATCGCACCGCTGTATGATGATAAATTTAACATCATTGGGTTTTATCCATTGGCTACGGAAAAATGCAGAATTGTAGACCAGAACGGAAAAAAATATATGCGTTATGAAATGGCGGCAGGGAACTATGGTGCAGTGGAATTGGAAAACGTGGGCATTATGAACCAGTTTCAGCGAAATGATGAACTATTCGGCGAAAGTAACGCCTGCCTGCATCCTACACTGGAACTGATGAACACGCAAAATGAGGGCATTGTGGAGGGCGTGAAAAACAGTGCGTCCCTGCGGTTTTTGGCAAGATTTGCAAACATCCTGCACCCAGACGATATCGAGAGAGAAAGAAAGCGTTTCGTCAGCACAAACCTTTCTGCCGCAAATAACGGCGGCGTTTTGATGTTCGATACGAAATATGCAGAGGTCAAGCAGATTGACAGCAAGCCCTATGTGATTGATGCGGAACAGGTCAAGCAGATTAAGGAAAACGTATTTAATTATTTTGGGACAAACGAACACATCCTGCAAAATAATTTTTCATCTGATGAGTGGTCGGCGTACTATGAGGGCAAGATTGAGCCATTCGCACTGGAGGCGAGTTTGGTACACACGAACATGGTTTTCAATAATCGAGAAGTTGCATTTGGTAACGAAATTGTGTTTACGGCAAATCGATTGCAATACATGACGAACACTGAAAAATTAACCATGACAACACAGCTATTTGATAGGGGGTTGGCAACGCACAACGAGTGCCGAGAAATTCTGAACATGGGTGCTGTGGAAGGCGGGGATAAAATGTACATCCGTAAAGAATACACAACGATTGATAAACTGGATGAAGGAGAGGGGGAAGGAAATGCCAAAGCTGAATGACAGAGAATACAGGTCAATCATGCCAATGGTTCCGACAGACACAAAGCGGATTGAGTCCGATTATTATGTTGAAGGCTATGCCGCAACATATGAGCGGTATTTGCTTTATGAGGATTATGACGGCCCTGTTTACGAACAGTTTGAGCGCACTGCGTTTGATGGCTGCGACATGAGTGACATTATTTTGCAGTATAATCACAGCGGTAAAGTGTTGGCAAGACAGAGAAACAAAACGCTGATTGTCGATGCTGACGAGAACGGTCTTTTTGTTTGTGCGGATTTGAGCAAGTCCGAGGCGAGCAGAAGTTTGTATGAAGAAATTGAGAGCGGATTGATTGACCGCATGAGTTGGGGTTTTATCCCGCTGGAATACTACTGGAACGAGGAAACACGGACATTGGTACACACCAAGGTTAAGAAAATTTATGATGTTTCCGCAGTGGATTTTCCTGCAAACGAAGGAACAGAAATTCATGCACGAGCCTTTGTCAACGGAGTGATTGAACAAAGGACGCAGGAGTTGCGTAAAATCGTGCTGGAGAAAGAAAAATTGAGATTGAAATTGAAGTTGGGAGGTTTTTAAGAATGAGAATTAACGAAATCGAAGAAAGACTGTCTGCCATTAAGGCAGAAATGGACACAGACGGCGCAGACATTAAGGCACTGTCTGACGAGGCAGATGCGCTGCTGGAGGAAAGAGCCACACTGCTGAAACAGATTGAAACAAGAAAAGCAACACTGGAAAAAATCGCAAATGCAGGCGCAGGGGAAGGAGAAAAAATCGCAATGGAAAAACAGGCAAGAGTATACACAGCCGCAGATGCCGAATATAGAACGGCGTTTCTGAAAAATCTGCTGGATTTGGAAATGAACAAACAGGAAAGGGCGGCATTTGCACACACAACAGCGAACACAACCGCACCACTGCCTACAACCATGCTGAATCAGATTTGGGATTTGGTTTACGGCGAACACGCTATTCTTGGTGACGTTTCCATCTATCGAACAGGCACAACGCTGGAGGTTATCAAACACACGGAAATCAAGGCCGGCAAGGCGAAGAAGGTAAACGAAAATGCGGCAAACGATGACGAACAGAATACATTTGTGAAAGTGGTGCTGTCCGGTAACGATTATTCCAAACACGTTGATATTTCCTATGCAATGGGCAAAATGTCTATCGAGGGTCTGGAAGCCTATCTGGTAAGCGAAATCGCAAAGGGCCTTGGCGAAGCTATGACAGAGGGTTTGATTGAAAAAATCATTGCAGGCATTAATGCCGCAAACAAGGTTACATCTGCGGCAAACACAGGTTTCACATACGGCGAAATCGTGAAGGCGTTCGGTCTGCTGAAGCGTGTGAGCGGCGTGACATTGTACGCAACCAGAGCGACCATTTACAATCATCTGGTCGGTTTGACAGATACCACAGGCAGACCGATTTTCCAGCCCTCTATCAACGCCGCTGCGGAAGGCTCCCTGCTTGGTGCGACAATCAAGGTAGAGGATGCCGTTGCAGACGGTACTATTCTGATTGGCGATCCCAAGAAAGTAACCTACAACATGGTGCAGGATATTATGATTGAATCCACAAGGGATATCAAAAAACACGTTATCACATACAGTGGCTACGCAAGAGGCGAAGGCGAACTGATTGACGATAAGGCGTTTGCACATTTGGTGCTGAAGGCCGTCTAAGAGGTGGTGCTAAATGGATTTTCTTACTGCGATGAAAAATGCGTTACGAATTACGCATGACAAATTGGATGAAGAAATCCGGTTTAACATTGACGTTTGCAAAAAAGACTTGAACCGGGTCGGTATCGTGCGGATCGATGATACTGACCCAATCATCCGCAAGGTTACAGAATTATATCTGAAGTGGCAATATGACTTCATGGGCGAGGGCGAGCGTTACGAAAAAGCCTATAAGGGCATGAGAAATGGTTTAAGTCTGTGTGGTGAGTACAATGTATAACGATGTTGTGACGTTGTTGGTAGAAAAAACGATACGGGATGAAATCGGCATGAAGCAGACAGTTTACGAGGAGCGCGAAGTGTTTGCGGAGGAATTGCCAATCAACCAAAGCGAATTTTTCAAGTGCAGAGAAACAGGGTTACGCCCTGCCCTGTGTCTGCGGATTCCATACGGCGAATATGAACAAGAAGAAGTCCTGCGTTTTAGGGGCAGATTATACAGCGTGTATCGTTTCCGAAACGATTTCCACCACACAGAATTATACTGCGAGGCGAGGAGTGGGTTGCAATGAGTGTGAGTGTGGAACGGATGGCAGACGAAATCGCAAAAATGCTGACGGAATACGAAACAGCAATCGTGAAAAATGTGGATGCCAGCGGCAAGCCTGTTGCGGATAAGGGTGCAAAACAACTGCGGCAGACCGGTCCCAAAAGAACAGGAAAATATGCTAAAAGCTGGGGCGTGACAAGAGAAGAAGGCAGTTTCGGCGAAAATGCAAAGTATATCATCCATAACAAAAAACACTACCGTGTGGCACACCTGTTGGAACACGGTCACGTTATGGCAAATGGAAAGCGAACAAAGGCAATCCCGCACATTAAGCCCGTAGAGGAGCAGGTCATTCGGGAATACGAAAAAAAGGTAAGGGAGGCGATTGAGGATGCTGCAAAGTGAATTATATAAACTGCTGTGCAGTACAGGGCTTGAGGTCTATTTTTACGAAGCCGACCAAAACCCCACGCTCCCATACATCGTTTATCTGAAGGACGGAGAAACCGCTTGGGGTTCTGACAGCAAAAACTTTCTGCGAAAAGATAGCTACATTGTGGAATTTTATTCGGCGAGAAAGGATTTTGCCAACCAAGAAAAAATTGAAAAGGCGTTGGATTCTGTTGGGATTCGTTACGATGCAACGGAAATCTACATCGAGAAAGAAAAAATGTATCTGGTATCATTTGCATTTGACATTACAAGAAAGGTGGAAAACTAATGGAAAGAATTGTACTTGGCAGCGGCAAGCTGTATGTGGATGAATTTACAGGGGAGCTGCCTGAGGATGCAGCCATTGAGGTTGAAGGCAAGCTGCTGGGCTATATTCAGGGCGGTGCGACACTGACCTACAAGCCGACATTTTACGAAGCGAAGGATGATTTGAATTTCGTTTCCAAGAAAATTATCACAGACGAAGAAGCAATTTTGAAAAGTGGCGTAATGACATGGAACGGCGAAACACTGAAAAAGCTGACACCCACAGCCAGAGTGACAGAGGATACAGCCAAAAAGACCAGAACGGTCAAAATCGGCGGTCTGAGCCATAATGACGGCAAGAAATACGTTCTGCATTTTGCGCATGAGGATAAGACGGACGGTGGCATTCGTGTGACCATCGTCGGCAGTAATGAGGCAGGGTTCGAACTGTCCTTTGCGAAGGATAAAGAAACTGTCATCAATGCGGAATTTAAGGCGCAGCCACAGGACAATGAAGGCACGCTGATTCTGTATAAGGAAGCGGACACGAGTATTGCGTGAGGAGAGGGGCATAACAGCCCCTCATTTTTGTGAGGTGGAAAAGGGATGTTAGATTTTACAACGAGAAAAAAGAAAAAATACATGGTTAAGCTGCATGATGGCTTTGTGGCAATCCTGCCAATGCCCGATAAGAAAATGTTCGACAAAATGGTAGCCGCACAGGACATGGAAAACGTCAATGATGTTTATGAACTGCTGACTGCCATTATCAATCAGAACAAGAAAAGGAAATACAGTCTCCAGAAAATTTCGGCAATGTTTGATTTTGAGGACGCTGTGGAGTTGCTGAAGGATTATCTGGAATTTGTAAAGGGCGTCGTGTCTGACCCAAACTAAAACCCCCCTCCATGCCAACTGACGAGGACGATTTGTATTACAGCATATTTTCGTTATCTGAAAAAACAGTGATGGACTATGCACATCTGAATTTTTTGGAAATTGAGCATTTGCCGATAGATGTTTATCTGGGATTGCAGCGGGACGCATTTATTTTCAATTTACAGCAGACCGAAAGCGGCAGGGAATATCTGGAGGAGTGCTGGCTTTTGGAGCAGACCGAGCCGGACAGAAGGGCATTGAGGGAAAAATTCGGAAAGGGGGCAGAGCATGGGGAACATTAAGGGCATTACCATTGAGATTGGTTCGGATACCAAGAAATTCAAAAGCGGCTTAAAGGATTTGAGCCAGTCATCGAAGGATTTGCAAAGGGAACTGACAGCGGTCAATAAGGCGTTGAAGCATGACCCGAAGAACACAGACCTCCTGCGGCAGAAACAAGAACTGCTGACAAAATCCGTATCGGAAACAAAAAGCAAGCTGGATGCCTTGAAGGCGGCAAAGGATAGGGCCGACAAGGACATGGCAAGCGGCACGGAAGTCAACCAAGAGCAATATCGCAGATTGGTGCGTGAAATTTCCACAACCGAAAACAGTCTGAAAAATCTGACAAGGGAAATGAAAAATTTCGGCAGTGTTTCCGCACAGGAAATTGCGGCGGCAGGTCAGAAAATGCAGGATGTTGGCGGAAAGCTGGAAAGTGTCGGAAAGAAAATGATGCCGGTGTCCGCCGCTGTTACAGGCTTGGGCGTGGTTGCGGTAAAAACCGCTGCTGATTTCGATTCGTCCATGAGCCAAGTTGCCGCTGTTTCGGGTGCATCGGGGGACGATTTGGAACGCTTGCGGGACAAGGCAAGGGAAATGGGCGCACAAACAAAGTTTTCCGCATCCGAAGCGGCTGATGCCATGAATTACATGGCTATGGCAGGCTGGAAAACCGAAGATATGCTCGGTGGCGTTGAGGGTATTATGAACCTTGCCGCCGCATCGGGCGAGGATTTGGCGGCTGTTTCGGACATTGTGACAGATGGCTTGACGGCATTCGGATTATCCGCACAGGATTCGGGCAGGATGGCTGACGTTATGGCGGCGGCATCCAGTAACGCCAATACCAATGTATCCATGTTGGGCGAATCCTATAAATATTGTGCCAGCACAGCGGGTGCAATGGGATACAGTCTGGAAGATGTGACGGAATCCCTTGGCCTGATGGCAAATGCAGGCGTAAAGGGTTCACAGGCAGGCAATACGCTGAAAAACGCCATGATTAACCTTGCAAAACCGACAGATGCCATGGCGGCGGCTATGGAACAATATAATATTTCCATCACAAATACCGATGGCAGTATGAAATCGTGGAATGAGGTTGTTGCAAATCTGCGTGCCAGCTTAGGCGGTCTATCCGAGGCGGAACAAACCGCCGCCGTTGCGACATTGTTCGGCAAGGAAGCAACCGCAGGGATGCTGTCTGTTATTAACGCTGCTCCTGCGGATATCGAAAAGCTGAACGGTGCTATTTTGAACAGCAGCGGTTCTGCTAAAGAAATGGCGGAAACCATGCAGGACAATCTGAACGGGCAGTTAAAGGAACTGCAAAGCCAGTTATCCGAGTTGGCAATTTCCATCGGCGAGGTGCTGATGCCTGTCATTCGGAGCATTGTGCAGCATTTGAAGGGATTGGTTGAAAAATTCAACAGCCTAAGTGACGGGCAGAAAAAGGTTATTGTTGTGGTTGGTTTATTGGTAGCGGCAATCGGGCCAGTGATATTGATTATCGGTAAATTTGCATCGGCCATTGGTGCGATTATGGCGATTGCCCCGGCGATAACCGCCGCATTGACAGCTATCAAGATTGCGTTTGCGGCAATCGGTGGGCCTGTTACCATCATTATCGCATTGATTGCGGGATTGGTTGCAAAACTGATTCATGCTTACAACACCTCCGAGGATTTCAGAAATAAGGTAAACGCCGCCTTTGCCGGTGTGAAAAACGCAGTCACAGGGGCGTTATCAGCGGCGGCGGCAAAGGTCAAGGAATTTGTGAATGTCGGCAAAAACGTGATTGTCGGTTTGTGGAACGGCATTAACGACAAGGTTGCATGGCTGAAAGGCAAGGTAAAGGGCGTTGTCGATAAAATCAAGGGGTGGTTTACCAGCAAGGAAGGGTTTGACGAGCACTCCCCTTCCAAGTGGTCTGAGGGCGTTGGCAGCTACGTTATGGACGGTCTGGGAAACGGATTTGAAAAAGACGAAACAGCCATCCGAGCGGCGAGAAAAGCGGCGAACAACATCAAAAACGCCATTACCGATGAAATTTCCAAGGTAAACGACCAAATTTCCGAAATGCTAATGGAATCCGAGGAAAAGCAAGCAAAGGAAGAATTGAAACACTACAAGGAAAATCTGGCGAAAAAGCAAGCGGAGCTGAAGAAAGCCGAGCCAAAAAACAGGCAGGCTATTCTGGATGAAATTGCCAAAATCGAAAAGGACTGGAACAAAAAACAGCTGGAGGCGGCAAAACAGGCAGAGCAGAAGAAGCTGCAGGAACGATTGACAGCATTGCAGGAATTTAAGCAGAAATATGAGGCTGACCTTGCGGCAATCGAGCAGAAGGAAACCAGTCTAAGCGACAAATTAGCGGACTATGGCGAGTTATTTTCCAGAGTGCAGGACGAGGACAGCGGCAAGGAAATCTTCAAGCTGAATGATTTGGACGAAAGTATTAAGAAAATCGAAAAATACAATGCACAGATTGAAAGTTTGAAGGAAAAAGGTCTGGATGGCGGTTTATTGGCTGAGGTCGCCAATATGAACATTGACGATGCACTGGATTTTACCGCAAAACTGGATAGCCTAAGCGTTGGCGAATTTGAAAGCTATGTGGAAAAATTCGAGGAAAAGCGGCGTTTAGCGAATGAGGTTGCAAAGCAGTTCTATTCCGATGAAATGGAAGAATTAGCCATGAACGCAGTGGAACAGGCAAAGGGCTATGCGGATGATTTCAATGACGTTGGCAAGGCGTTGACAGACGGCGTTGCAGAGGGTATCAAGGATGGCAAAAGCAGTATTGTAAATGCCATCACAAAGGCGATTCGGGATGCCATTAGGGCGGCAAAGGATGAGGCAGGCATGGGCGATGGCGGTTCGGACGGCAGTCACAGAACAGGACTGCGAGAGGTGCCGTTTGATGGATACCGTGCAATTTTGCATAAAGGCGAAAGGGTACTGACACAGCCGGAGGCGGACAGATACCGCAAGGGCGAAACGGTAGCGAAAACAGAAAATTTCAACGTATACATCGGGATGGTAGAAAACAAGGACGAAAGAACTACAAACGATTTCATGCGTGAAATGGAATTTTACAGGAAACGGCGTGTGAGTGCGGTAGGGGGTGCAGTTTGATGTATCAATATTTTATCTGGAATGGTGTCAATTCACTGGATATGGGCGTTGTGATGCTGAAAGCCCCCTCTATTTTCATTCCGCAGCGGAAGGTTAACGAAATCAAAGTCAGTGGCAGGAACGGTGTTTTGCATGAGGACGAAAAGACCTACCAGAACTATACCAAGGATGCCGAATGTCATGTGATGGACAGGGGGCAGATTGACGAGGTTTGCGGTTGGCTGACGGGGTTCGGAGAGGTCATTTTTTCCAGTGAACCCGATAAGGTGTATCGTGCGTATATCAAAAATCAGATTGAGTTTGGCAGTATTCTGAAAAATATCAATGATTTTCTGGTGCAGTTTGATGTTGCGCCCTTCAAATACAGCGTCAATGCCGCAGGGGATGCTTTGGAGCTGACCGCCCCGACCACCATCCGCAACAGTGGGACAGTATACAGTGAGCCGCTGATTACGGTTTATGGCAGTGGGGATATTATGCTGAACATCAACGGCAATTCCTACCCGCTGCGGAATGTGCAGGAAAG
>NZ_CAKQVD010000056.1 GCF_934277605.1 uncultured Anaerotignum sp. | reverse complement strand
ATTGACCGAAGAATGGCAGAGCTGGCAGATGAATTATATCAGGAATTTGGCGATGAGCAGGTGGAGCTGGTTTGTGCGCTGAAGGGTGCCGTTGTGACCATCGTGGATTTGGCAAAGAAAATGAAAATGCCCGTAACCATGAATTTTATGAGTGTTTCCAGCTATGGCAACAGTACGGAAAGCTCCGGCAATATCAATATCAAAATGGATCTGGATGCGGATATTACAGGCAAGAACGTGCTGATTGTTGAGGATATCATTGACACAGGCAGAACGCTGAAAAAGCTGAAGGAGCTTCTGATCAGCAGAAATCCCAAAAAGCTGAAGCTGGTAACCCTTCTGGATAAGCCCGAACGCCGTGTGGTGGATATTAAGGCGGACTTCACAGGCTTTACCATTCCCGATGCCTTTGTGGTGGGCTATGGTCTGGATTATGCCCAGAAGTATAGAAATCTGCCCTATGTCGGTGTGCTGCATTTTGATGAATAAGATGATTTTGAGGCAGTGGAAGGGCTTGGGAAACAAAGTTTCCCAAATGGATTCCTCTGTCTTACCATAAGCCATTTTCTATCAAAACGGTAGAGAATGGCTTTTTCTTGTGGAAAACGGCGGCTTTTCCGCATTTCCACAAAAATCCTGCGTTGCGTTTCTTTGGAAAGTATGTTAGAATTATATCTTGATATGGTCTGATTTTGAAAATCATCTGTAAAAAAGAAACGGAAATGAGGAGGAACGCTCTTGAACAAATATTTTAAACCTATCGGAATTTATGTGCTGATTTTTGTTGTTATTTTGGCAGCACTTGCGTATACAGGGCCGCAGATTCTTCCCCAGCGCAACGATACTGCGCAGGAGGAATATGTTTACAGCGACCTGTTGCAGCAATTAGAAAAAAATAACGTGGCCTCCGTGGTGGTAGCTAAGAATGCAGAGGTTGGGGACTATGGTACGGCAGAGGCAAAGCTGAAGGATGGCAGCATCATCAGCGTTGAGGTGCCGAGCATGTCCGTTTTGCAGCAGGTTCTGGATGAAAAGGCGGTTACCAACGGCGTGAAGGTCGAGGTGGGGGACTTAAAGCGGGAAAGCATGCTTTCTCAGGTTGTGCCCTCTCTCATTATGATGATTGTTATGGTTATCATCTTCATTCTGCTGTTCAATCGTATGCAGGGCGGCGGCGGAAAGATGAGCAACTTCGGCAAGAGTAAGGCAAAAATGAGTGTCGAGGGGGAAAATAAGGTAACCTTCGATAATGTCGCAGGCTGTGATGAGGAAAAGGGTGAGCTGGAGGAGCTGGTGCAGTTCCTGAAGGCACCCCAGAAATTCACAGAGCTCGGCGCAAGGATTCCCAAGGGCGTGCTTTTGGTCGGCCCTCCGGGTACAGGTAAAACATTGCTTGCAAAGGCAGTTGCAGGGGAGGCAGGCGTGCCGTTCTTCAGCATTTCCGGTTCCGATTTTGTGGAAATGTTCGTCGGTGTCGGTGCATCCCGTGTCAGAGATTTGTTTGAGCAGGCAAAGAAAAATGCCCCCAGTATCGTCTTTATCGACGAAATTGACGCAGTCGGCCGCCGCAGAGGTGCAGGCCTTGGCGGTGGGCATGATGAACGTGAGCAAACCCTGAATCAGCTTTTGGTTGAAATGGACGGCTTCGGCATCAATGAAAGCGTAATCATTATTGCGGCAACCAACCGTGCGGATATTCTGGACCCCGCACTGCTCAGACCGGGCCGCTTCGATAGACAGGTCTATGTCGGCAGACCGGATGTAAAGGGCAGAGAATCTATCCTTCGGGTACACGCAAAGGGCAAGCCCATGGCACCCGAGGTGGATTTGAAGGTCGTTGCACAGACAACCGCAGGCTTCACCGGTGCGGATTTGGCAAACCTCTTGAACGAGGCTGCGCTCTTAACCGCAAGAGACGGCAAAAAGAAAATTGATATGGAAGAAATCCAGAAGGCACTCATTAAAATCGGTGTCGGTACGGAAAAGAAAACCAGAGTCATTTCCGAAAAGGAAAAATATATCACAGCCTACCATGAGGGCGGCCATGCCATTCTCTTTGAGGTGCTCAGTGAGCTTGACCCTGTCCACAGCATCTCCATTATCCCTACGGGTATGGCAGGCGGCTATACCATGCCCCTTCCCGGCGAGGATAGAATGTATATGACAAAAATGATGATGGAGCAGGAAATCGTCAGCCTTTTGGGCGGTCGTGCGGCGGAGGAGCTGGTCATCAAGGATATCACCACAGGTGCCTCCAACGATATCGAGCGTGCAACAGCCATGGCGAGAGATATGGTAACAAAATACGGTATGAGTGAGCTGCTGGGGCCCATCCAGTTCGGCGGCGATAATGATGAGGTCTTTATCGGCAGAGATTGGGGCCACGCCAGAAACTATGGCGAGGGCGTAGCGGCAACCATCGATCAGGAGGTCAACCGTATCGTGACAGATGCTTATCGGGAGGCAAAGCGTCTCCTGCAGGAGAATATGGAAATGCTCCATGCCACCGCAAAGCTGTTGGTCGAAAAGGAAAAGGTAACAGGCGAGGAATTCCGTGCATTGTTTGATCAAAAGGTGCGCAATGATGTGTTGGGCATTGCAAACGAGGAACCCGCAGAAGAAACGGAAAACAGAGAGGAGAACTAAACCATGGATTTCAAAAACATTGTACCCGGTATGACATTTGAAAAAGAATTTATCGTAGAAGAAGGCGATACCGCATCTCATTTCGGCAACGATAGGGTGCCTGTATTCGCATCCCCCAGATTGATTTCTTGGATTGAAGGCACAGCCATCGGCACAGTTGCTCCCTTTTTGCCGGAGGGCTGGGAAACCGTAGGCACCACCTTTGATTTGGCTCACCTTGCCGCAACACCCGTTGGCATGAAGGTGCGCATTGTGACAGAGGTAACAGAGGTAAAGGGCAAGCTGCTGACCTATTCCGTAAAGGCATATGATGAAGTGGATAAGATTTGCGAAGGTACACATGGCCGTGCCATCATTGAACTGGATAAATTCCTCAGCCGTGTAAACAAAAAAGGCACAAAATAAGAAACGAAACCCGAAAGGTCTGGAGTGCGTCCCGTACGACAGACCTTTTTCTTCGAGAGAAAAGGAGAAGGCGTTATGGCAAAGAAAATTCTGGCGGCAGCCAATAATAAAGAGCAGAAATATTTTATGGAGGAGGAATTTAAATTCCTGCCCGCTACCATCAAGGAGGACTTAAAGCGTATTTGCGTCTATATGGCGGAAAAGCTGAACTGCACCTTCTTGGTCGGCTTTGATGAAAACGGGGATGTATATTTTGAAACCGTAAAGCATGAGGGCGATTTTGATTTTGATGAAATCGGCGCAGAGCTGGAAATCAAGCGTCTGCAAAAGGAGGAGCTGGAGCTGTTTCGTGCCATGGAGCTTTGGTATGTCATTTTTTGCACAAAGGAAGGCGAGCTGGCAAAGCAGGAATTGATGCGCAGAGCAGAGGAGGAAGGAAAAACCCTTTGATTTGCTGCAAAAAGCAACAAAAAATTCAAAGAAAAATATTGTAAAATCCGCATTTGCTGTTATAATGGATTTGGTTGTGTAAAAAACAGAGAGAATCGGGAAGAAATAGCGTGACTCGTTTTCGGGCAGGCATAGAAGGCTTCTCCTCGCCGTAACACACAAGCAATTGTTATTCCAAGTCATCTTGTATCCTATGAGAATGAGAATGAAAGGAGCTTTTCCAATGAACGAAATCGTAAGCACACAAACAGAAAAGAAAAATAAAATGTCCGCAAGAGAATTGACCACATTGGGCCTTTTGACAGGTATTTTGCTGCTGATGAACTTCACACCCTTGGGCTATTTCCGTACCCTCGGCTTGTCCATCTCTCTGATGATGATTCCCGTGGGGATTGGTGCCATGCTGATGGGCCCCAAGGCAGGCGCATGGCTGGGGTTCGTGTTCGGCGCAACCAGCTTTTATCAGGCATTGACAGGCTCCTCGCCCTTCAGCTCTATGCTGTTGAGCATTAACCCTGTCGGCACATTTATGACCTGTGTCCCCACCAGATTGCTGATGGGCCTTTGTGTCGGCCTTATTTTCAAAGCAGTCCAAAGGGTTGATAAAAGAAAAACAGCCTGCTATTTTGTCGGCGGCTTCTTTGCGGCATTCCTCAATACATTGTTTTTCATGGGTACCCTGCTGCTGTTCTTCTGGAATACAGAATATGTGCAGGGCATCAATCAGACCTTGGGTAATCTGAACCCTCTGCTGTTTGTGCTGGCATTTGTCGGCATTAACGGTGCGTTTGAAATGACCTCCAGCTGTATTGTGGGCGGCATTGTTTCCAAGGCAGTCAGCAGAGCGTTGTATACGAGAAAGACGGTATAAGTTCTATATAAAAAAAGAAATGTAAATTCATACGGCGCAGGATGGATTTCCTGCGCTGTTCTAATATACTGAAGGAAAATTCCGAATAGGAGAAGGTTTTATGTTATTGGTAATTGATGTGAGTAATACGAATATGGTTTTGGGCGTGTTTGATGAGGCAAGTCTTGTGGCAAGCTGGCGTCTTTCCACCAAAAGCGGACGAACGGCGGATGAAACAGGGCTTCTGATTTGCAGCCTCTTTGCATATTCTGATGTTTCTGTATGCGATATTGAGGCGATCATTGTTTCCTCTGTTGTGCCGGATGTGATGTATTCCACACTCAATGGCATTAAAAAATTCTTGAAGAAGGATCCGATTGTGGTGCGTGCCGGCCTGAAAACAGGCATCAATCTGCGGATGGAAAACCCGAAGGAAATGGGGACAGACCGTATCGTCAATCTTGTGGCGGCGTATGAGCTTTATGGCGGCCCTGCCATTGTGGTCGATTATGAAACCGCAACCACGTTTGATGTTGTCAGCGAGAAGGGCGAATTTTTGACAGGCATAACGGCGCCCGGTCTGCAAACCTGCGCAGATGCACTGTATCAGCGGGCGGCAAATCTGCCGAAGTTTGAAATTGTCAACCCCGAAAGCGTGATTACCAAAAACACCGTAGAGAGTATGCAGGCAGGCTTGGTGGTCGGGCATATCGGCGAGGCAAAGTATATCATTCAGAGAATCAAGGAGCATTTCAACTGCCCCAATATGAAGGTCATTGCCACAGGCGGCTTGGGCAAGGTGATTTATGAGGAGGAAAATGGCATTTTCGATGTCTATGATCCCGTTTTGTCCCTGCATGGTCTGCGGCTGATTTATGGGAAGAATAAAAACAAACGGTAACACAGGAGAAAGTACCACAGGCTTTTTTTGTGCGGTATTTAGGAGGAAAGCAGATGCTTTTGGTAATTGATGTTGGAAACACCAACTTTGTTTTGGGCTTATATAAAAAAGAAAAATTGGTAAAGTGTTGGAGAATGACAACCGGCGGCAATCGCACAGCGGATGAAACCGGCATTTTTATTCATGGCCTCTTTGATGCGGCAGGGATAGATGCAGGGAAGGTTGAGGCGGTTATTATTTCCTCCGTTGTCCCCGATATCATGTATTCTCTCACGCAGGGGATTCGGAAATATTTTAATATCGAACCCATGCTGGTGGGGGTTGGCATGAAAACAGGGATTGTCATTAAGCGGGATGATCCGAAATCCGTCGGCTCCGATCGTATCGTCGATTTGGTGGCGGCAAATGAGATTTACGGCGGCCCTGCCATCGTCATTGATTATGGCACAGCCAACACCTTTGATGTCATCAATGAAAAAAGCGAATTTATCACAGGCTTCATCACGCCCGGCATTTCCTCCTGCGCAGAGGCTTTGTATCAAAAGGCGGCACAGCTGCCGAAAATCGAAATCAAAGCGCCGAAGTCCATCATTGCGAAAAACACGGTGGATAGCTTTCAGGCAGGCTTGGTGCTTGGGCATATCGGGCAGACCAAGCATATCATTGAGCAGTTCAAGGAAAAGCTGCACATGCCAAATATGAAGGTCATTGCCACAGGCGGCTTGGCAAGGGTAATTGATCCCAAGGGCGAAATTTTTGATGTGCTTGACCCCGTATTGACGCTGAAGGGCTTGCGTATCCTATACGAAAAGAATAAATAAGAAAACCACAGGCAGCCTTGCCTGTTTTTTCTTTCGTGGCAAGCTTGAAAAAGAAGGAGGGTGACGGTTATGAAAATCGGAAACTTGGAATTGGAAAATAACGTATTCCTTGCGCCCATGGCAGGCGTGACGGATTTGCCCTTCCGCATTCTCTGCAAGGAGATGGGCTGTGGTCTGGTGTATTCCGAAATGGTCAGTGCAAAGGGAATCCTTTATGATAATAAAAACACAACGGAGCTGCTGGAGGTAGATGCCAAGGAACGCCCCGTTGCCGTGCAGCTGTTCGGCTCCGATCCGGAGATTTTGGGGGCAATGGCAAAGAAAATCGAGGACTATCCCATTGATATCATTGATGTGAACATGGGCTGTCCCGCACCCAAAATCGTCAAGAACGGGGAAGGCTCCTGCTTGATGAAAACGCCCGAATTGGTCGGGAAAATCGTGCGCTCCCTTGTGGAAAGCCAGAAAAAGCCTGTAACCATCAAGTTCCGCAAGGGCTTTGATGAGGAGCATATCAATGCGGTGGAAATTGCGAAAATTGCGGAGGCAAACGGTGCCTCTGCGGTTGCGGTGCATGGCAGAACCAGAGAGCAGTATTATAGCGGCAAAGCGGATTGGGATATCATCAAGGCGGTCAAGGCGGCGGTGCAGATTCCCGTCATCGGCAACGGCGATATTTTCACACCGCAGGATGCCAAAAATCTGCTGGAGCATACAGGCTGTGATGCCATCATGGTTGGGCGTGGTGCGCAGGGCAACCCTTGGATTTTCAAGCGGATTCTGCATTATCTGAAAACAGGCGAGCTTCTGCCCGAGCCAACCGCACAGGAGCGTGTGGAGAAGGCATTGCGCCATGCCGAAATGCTGATTGCCTATAAGGGCGAATATGTCGGGATTCGGGAAATGCGTAAGCACATGGCATGGTATATGAAGGGGCTGCCCGGTGCGGCGGAGCTGCGTGGTAAGCTGAACTATGCCGAAACCATGGCGGAAATGGAAGCATTATTAAACGAATATTTGAAAAATCATCAATAAAAATAAACTCTCTGTGAGGATTTGCAATGCGTAATTCCTTGCAGAGAGCTTTTTTTGCAAAAAAATGGAAAGCACGCTTGACATTTGAAAATAGAGGGTATATACTGATGGAAAGTAAGCTTTACATTTTGGAGGAAAACGAAATGAAAAACAGATTGGAGGAAATCCGAAAGGAGCGGGGCATTCGGCAGGAGGAGCTTGCAAAGGCACTGGAGGTTTCACGCCAGACCATCGGTTCTCTGGAAAACGGCAGATATAACCCGTCTATCCTGTTGGCATTCAAAATTGCACGCTATTTCGGCATGACGATTGAGGATATTTTTATCTATGAGGAGGAAGAAATATGAGAAAATGGAAAAACGGCTTGCCGCTCTTGCTCGTTGGGGCAGCCTTTGCTGTGGCGGCATTTTTTGTAAAGGATGCCTATTATGCAAATATCCTGCGTTCTTGGGGGATTGCATGGGTGGTCAGCGGCGCTTTGCAGTGCAAACGCTATTTTTATGATAAAAAGCATCCGGAGGAATATGCGGAAAAGCAGGAGGCAGAGCGCATCAACCGGACGGATGAGCGGAAGGTGCTTCTGCGGCAGATGGCAGGACATAAGGCGTATCAGGTGATGTTTTTTGTGCTGATCGCAGTCAGCTTTCTGTTTGCCCTCCTGCGTGTGGAATGGTGGGTGACAGGGGTGCTGTGTCTGCTGTGGGTATTGCAGTATCTTCTGGGGATTGGGTTTTTGTGGTATTATGAAAAGCGACTGTAAAGGAATTTAGGACTAGGAGAAGATGATATGGGATTTACAATGAAACTGCTTTTGGCATATATCATATTGAGTGTGGGTGCAGGTATCGCTTTTCAACAAAAGCATAACGCGATTGGCATAGGGCTACTGCTTGCAATAGGCATCAGTGTTTTGATTTTAGGATACCTGTGGATGCATTCGCCAATGTAAAAAAATGCTTTGCCAAGAGTCACGAAAGCAATGACGTAAAAAACGGCTATCTCCATTCCGAATGGACATAGCCGCCATTTTTATATGCTTACAATTTACTGAATATCCACAACCTCATAGCCTGCATCGGTGACAGCCTTTACCAGTGCCTCATCGCTGACATCCTTCGTCAGCTCTACCTCTGCGGATTTGCCCTCCAGAGAAACGGTGGCCTTCACGCCATCCATCTCATTGAGTGCCTTGTCCACTCTGCCTGTGCAATGGCTGCACATCATACCCTCGATTTTCAATACCTTTTTCATGCTTATGTCCTCCTTGTTTCTATGATTGATTGTTTCATTTTCCTTCGTTTCTGCCTGCATTTCAGCCTTTTGTGCGGGAATCTGCGGGGAAAACAGCTTCAGCCGCAGTGCATTGCCGACCACAAAGGCAGAGCTGAAGCTCATTGCCGCCGCCGCAAACATCGGGTTCAGCTTCCAGCCCAAAACGGAATAAAATACCCCTGCCGCAAGGGGAATCCCGCAGCAGTTGTAAAAAAATGCCCAAAACAGATTTTGCTTGATGTTTCTGATGGTTGCATGGCTGAGCTGAACGGCAGTCACCGCATCCAAAAGGTCGCTTTTCATCAGCACAATATCCGCCGATTCCATGGCAACATCCGTACCTGCGCCAATGGCAATGCCGACATCCGCACCAATGAGGGCGGGCGCATCGTTAATGCCGTCGCCAATCATGGCAACCCGCTTGCCGCTTTTTTGCAGGCGGCGGATTTCTGCCTCCTTATCCTGCGGCAAAACCTCCGCAATGGCCTCCACACCAAGCTGATTTGCAATGGCGGCGGCTGTGCGTGCGTTGTCCCCCGTCAGCATGACAACGTCAATCCCCATCTGATGAAAGCAGTCCACAGCCGCCTTGCTTGTGGGCTTCAAGGGATCTGCCAAGCCGAGCAGACCAAGGAAGGCACCGTCCTGTGCAAAAAACAGCGGTGTCTTGCCCTCCTCCGCCAGTGCGGCGGCTCTTTCGGCAAAATCCCCCAACGGAATCCCTCTTTCCTGCATCATCTTGAGGTTGCCGCCAAGGATATGCTTGCCATTCACATCCGCCTCAATGCCCTGTCCTGCGGTCGCAGAGAGGTTTTCTGCTTGCGGAAGGTCAATTTCCTTCTCCTTGGCGTAACGCAGCACAGCCTCGGCGAGAGGGTGCTCAGAAAGCGCCTCGATAGAAGCGGCGGCACGCAGGAAGGGGTTTTTCAGCACATGGGGTGCCGGCAGAACGTCCGTCACAACGGGGTGTCCCTCCGTCAGCGTCCCTGTTTTATCCAAAACCACTGTGTCAATCTTGTGTGCAATCTCCAAGCTTTCGGCGGATTTTACCAAAATCCCGTATTCCGCACCCTTGCCCGTGCCAACCATGATGGCTGTCGGTGTTGCCAAGCCCAAGGCGCAGGGGCAGGAGATAACCAAAACGGCAATCCCGATGGAAAGGGCGAAGGCGAAGGATTGCCCAAGCAGCAGCCAAACCAAAGTCGCAAGAAGGGCAATCGTGATAACCACAGGCACAAAAATGCCGCTCACGGTATCTGCCAGCTTGGCAATCGGTGCCTTGGATGCGCTTGCCTCCTCAACTAAGCGGATAATTTGCGCAAGGGCGGTGTCGTTGCCCACATGGGTTGCTTCCATGCGGAAATAGCCGTTCCTGTTGATGGTAGCGCCAATTACGCTGTCCCCCGCCTGCTTGTCCACGGGGATGGATTCGCCGGTCAGTGCGCTTTCGTCCACTGCGGAAAAGCCCTCCGTAATCCGCCCGTCCACAGGAATACTCTGCCCGGGGCGAACAATCAGAATATCCCCCACCGCAACCTGCTCCACAGGAATTTCCGTTTCCTTCCCGTCCTTTATGACGGTTGCCATCTTGGGTGCCAAATCCATCAGCTTGCCGATGGCCTCGGAGGTCTTGCCTTTGGAACGTGTCTCCATGTATTTCCCGACCGTAATCAGCGTCAGAATCATGGCGGCCCCCTCCAAATACAGCTCCATGGCGTAATGGTGCGCCGTCATAAGATTGCCATGCCCCATGTAAAACGCCATGGCGAAAATCGCAAACAGGCTGTAAAGATAAGAGGCGGCAGAGCCGAGTGCCACCAAAGAATCCATGTTGGGCGCTCTGTGCCAAAGGGCTTGGAAGCCCACCACAAAGAATTTTTTGTTGATGATTAAAACGGGCGTTGCCAGCAAAAGCTGTGTCAATGCAAAAATCATCATGTTTTCATGCCCCAGCAGAATTGCGGGCAGAGGAAATCCCATCATGTGTCCCATGGAAACATAGAACAGAGGAATCAAAAAGCAGAAGGAAGCAATCAGCCGCTTTTTCATAACCTTCATTTCCTCTAAGGCGATATTCTTGGGTGGTTCCTGCGTGGCTGTTGCGCCCTGCACGCTTGCACCATAGCCCCCGCTTTTTACGGCACTGATGATGTCATCGCTTGAGAGGGCAGTATCGTCATATTCCACAACCATGCTGTTTTGCAGCAGGTTCACATTCACGGCATCCACCCCTGTCAGCCTGCCGACAGCCTTTTCCACATGGGCAGAGCAGGCGGAGCAGGTCATGCCGCTTACGTCAAATTTTTGCTTCAAGGCAAAGCACCTCCGTTTTCCTTTATTTTTGCACAAGGAAGGGCTATTTAATCGCCTTTCCCATAATTTCAATCAATTCATCAATCTTTTCGTCTCGCTCCTCTGCGCTTTCGGCATTGCGTACACAGGTTTTCAAATGGGCGGCAAGCACCTCCTTGTTCGCCTTGTTGAGAATCGCCATGGCAGCCATTAGCTGATGGGAAATATCAATACAATAGCGGTCCTCCTCAATCATGTGGAGAATGCCGTCAATCTGTCCTCTTGCCGTTTTCAGCAAAGTGCCGATTTTCTTTTTATCTGCTTGCATTTCACGCTCTCCTTTCATCCCCCCCTACCCTGTGGGGGAGGGTATGGCAGTATTATAGTCTCCCTTCCCCAAAAAAACAAGAGCCTATTTGATAAAAGGTTCTCTTTTTTTGCGGCAATAAAAAAAGGATGAACCCAAACGGATTCATCCTGCTGCTTTTCTTAGTTCAAAACATATACAGTTGTGTTTCTCACACCCCAACCGAATGCTTCGGATTTGGAGCCGTAACAAACATCCACACGGTTGCCCTTGATTGCACCGCCGGTGTCTGCGGCAATCGCTGTGCCGTAGCCGGGGATATAAACCTTGGAGCCAAGGGGAATCACACGGGGATCAACCGCAACAGTGCCGTAGCCTGCCCTTGTGCCGGTGGCTGTGATGCCTGTGCAGCCTGCATCATAGGGGGTATAAGCAGTAACCCTTGCGCTGATGACCTTGGAATAGCTCATGCCGTTTACGACGTTCTTGGGGCCAACCTCAACGATTTTATCCTGAGCGGCTGTAACCACCTTTTTCTCAATGAACTTGGTGTCAATCAATTCGCTGCCGTGGTAAATTTCCTTTTTCACAACGGAAACCACGCCGTTCTTGCCTTCCTGAACCACACGGCTCTGTCCGGCCTTCAGAGAGCTGTTTGTGCGCTCTATTGTTTTGAAAGCAACCTCTTCTGTGGTTGCCACTGTTTTTTCTGTGACAGATGTCAGAGAAAGTGTCATCATTGCTTCGATGGGATCGCTTTCCTTTGCGCCCTCCAAGTAAAATTCGGTGTCAATGGTGCCTGCCAGGTCCTCCAGCAGCTCACCAACGGTTTCCTTGTCTGTGGAAACCATTCTGGGTGCGCCATCAATGTTGATGACTACAGATTGCATAGATTTGGATTTGCTGTAAGCAGATGCTGTTCCGCAGCCGATTGCCAATATAAATACTACGATAGCAAATACTCTAAGATGTGTTTTCATTTTTACCTCCTTGAACGAGCCGTACTGCCGTTTTTTGTGGGAAGGGCAGGGGATTTCGTATCTTGTAGTTATTAGATGATAGACATTAGATTATGCCTTTAGCCGTCCGTGAATAGCGGACAGTCGCAGTCGTATTTACACGGGGAGTCGTCACTTCCGCATAATGTTTACGCTTTTTTCTTGACTGCAAAAAATAAAAGATATATCGTTTCTGATACATCTTATTCTTTCTACGTTGCATATATTAACACATTTGTAACAATTACGCAACCTTTTTTAAAAAATATTGCAATTTTTATTAAAAGAAATAGC
>NZ_CAKQVD010000055.1 GCF_934277605.1 uncultured Anaerotignum sp. | reverse complement strand
GATCAAACTCTTATATTAAAGTTTTGTTCCGGCCAGATTCTCTGGCTAACTCCGGTTTTTCTAAACCGGCAAAATTTAGTTCATTATCTCATCAGCTTTCGCTGACAGAATTGACTATGGGTTGTGTGTTTTATCTTACGCTATTCTATTTTCAAAGTTCACAGCACTTCCGCAGTGCAAGGATTATTTTAGCAAAGCTGTTCCTTCTTGTCAAGCATAATTTTCAACTTTTTTCAAACTTTTTTCAAAAATCTCCTAAAAACCAAAAGAACCCTGATAAATCAAGGTTCTTTCCATATCTATCCGCTGTTTTTTATTTCTCCAAAACAACCCTTCTGAACACCTCGCCGATGTTTTCCGCAATCACCAAGGCCGCTTTATTATCGTAAGGTGTTGTGGATTTGTTAATCAAAACAAGCTTATTTCCTCTGTAATAATTCAAAAGCCCCGCCGCAGGGTATACATTCAGGCTTGTGCCGCCGACAATCAGCACATCCGCCTTGCTGATGTACTCTACCGATTTATAAATGGTTTCCTGATTCAAGCCTTCCTCATACAGCACCACATCCGGACGCACAATGCCGCCGCAGGCATCACAGCGTGTTATCCCGTCATTCGCCGTCACATAGTCCAAATCGAATTTTTTGCCGCAGCTCACACAATAATTCTGATACAACGTGCCATGCAGCTCCAACACATTTTTACTGCCGGCTCTCTGGTGCAAATCATCAATATTCTGCGTAATAACCGCCTTCAGCTTGCCCATTTCCTCCAGCCTTGCCAATGCCTTATGGCAGTCGTTGGGCTTTGCATCGGGATACAGCAGGGTTTTCTTATAATATTTGAAGAAAACCTCCGGATTCTGCTCAAAAAAGGTATGGCTCAAAATAACCTCCGGACGCACACCATATTCATTGATTGCATGAAAAATACCGTTTTCACTGCGAAAATCGGGAATCCCGCTCTCCGTCGAAACCCCTGCGCCGCCAAAGAAAACAATATTATCGCTTTCCTCTATCCATTTTTTCAACTGCTTCTGTTTTTCATCCATAGAAATTCCTCCGTTCTGTTAGCAAAAAAATATCCTCCCTCCTATTATACCTCGTCTGCCGCTTCCTGCAATTCTGTTTTTTCATATCGCACCACGGTATCCAAAATTCTATGTCCTTCCACGCGTTCCACCTGAATCTGCATGCCATCCGTTTCCAATGCAAATGTTGTCCCATCCTCCGGAATATGCCCCAACACGCCGAAGATATATCCGCCAAGAGTGTCATATTCCTTCACCGGCAAAGAAATCCCAAGTGTCTCAGCCACATCATCCAGAGAAGTGCTGCCTTTCATTCTATATGTGTGTATTCCAAGCTGTTCAATTTCCTTTTCATCCGTATAAATATCCCCAACCAGCAGCTTCAGCAAATCATGCAGGGTAATCACGCCGCTCACCCCACCATATTCATCCAGTACCACAGCAAACAGCTTTTCCTCCTGCTTCATATTCCGAAACAGAACATCCGCTTTCATAATCTCAGGTACAAAATAAGGCTTCTCTACCGCCTGCGCCATCACAGCTTCTCTATTCTTCTCCATCAGGCGAAAATACACTTTTGTATTCAGCACACCAATAATATTATCTGTATTCTCTTTGTAAATGGGATAATATGTATAGCCGCTTCGCAGAATTGTTTCCTGCCATTCCGCATCCGATTCCTCCAAGCCCAGCACAGTCATATCTACACGATGTGTGCAGATCTCCTCTACAGAAATATCATCAAAGGCAAATACATTCCGAATCCACCGCGTTTCCTCCGCATCAATCGTCCCTTTTTCCTCTCCTGCCTCCAGCATCATATAGATTTCCTCTTCGGAAACCTCCTCCTGCTCATCTGTCGGGTCGATTCCAAAGAGCTTCAGCACACCGTTGGTAGAAATCGTAAGAAGGGCCACCAGCGGTGCAAACAGACGGGAAACACCTGTCAGCATGCCACTCATGCCCAATGCCAGTCCTTCCGCCTTTTTCATCGCAACTCGTTTTGGTACCAGCTCCCCAAAAACCAGATTGAAATATGCCAATACCAGTGTAATCAGAAAAACAGAAAATGATTTTAAAATGCGTTCCGAAGCATCAATACCCGTTTTCTGTATCACCTGCACCAGCGTACCGGCAAAATTTTCCGCCGCAAACGCAGAGCCAAGCAGCCCTGCTAATGTAATTGCCACCTGTATCGTTGATAAAAATTTTGTCGGCTGTGCAGTCAGTGCCGCTAACCGCTTTGCCCGCGCATCCCCATCTCTCGCCATTCGTTCCAATTTGGTATCATTCATAGAAATAACCGCAATCTCTGCACTTGCAAAAACAGCGTTCAAGCCAATCAGAATCACTTGCAGTAAAATAGCTTCCATAATATTCCATTCTCCTTTGCTTCTATCTGTCCACGTCCGAAAAAATCAAAAAAGGCATACTCTGCCTCTAAAAAGGCAAAGTACACCCTTTCTCTATTTCTCAACGACATACTCTGTTGCAGCAAAGCAAGTTCGATCCTCATCCGCATCCATGCCGATTCTCACACTCCTCAAATAATATATATGGCAGTATGCCATAGAGAAGCCTTCAAGTCAATCATTTATATCCTAAAAAATCCGTTAAGAAATCACAGAAATACACCTGTCACAAAAATTTCCAGACCAATGAAAATCAAAATCACGCCGCCTAAAATATTCGCCTTTCCTGCCAATTTCATGCCGACCTTTTTGCCGATATGCAGGCCGCAAAAGCAAATCAAAAACGTCACTGCCGCAATCACCAAGGCCTCCAGCAATGCCGGAAGGAACGGATATTCCGCAATCGTAAACCCGACAGAAAGCGCATCAATCGAGGTTGCCACGCCCTGCACAAGCAATGCCAAAATGCCGACACCGCCGCTTTCCTCCTCCACATCGCCCCTTCTGCCTTCCTTTAGCATACTCCCGCCGATATACAGCAGCAAAACCAAAGCAATCCAAGGAATCAGCTTTTCAAAGGAACGAAAACGGTTCACAATCGTATGAATACAAATCCAACCCACCATTGGCATCAATGCCTGAAAAAACGCAAACACACCCGCTATGCCGCACATTCTGCCGTTTTTCATCTGCGGCTCATGCAGTCCGTTTGCAAGGGATACGGAAAAAGCGTCCATCGCAAGCCCCACCCCAAGCAACACGCTGTTAAACAAAAACATAAATCCAATGGACAAAACAAATTCCTCCAATCAAATGACTTTCTTCAATTTTGTCCTTTTTAACATTTCTCACAGCTTTGCATCATAAAGCGCATCGCTCTTCGGCTGTGCCAAGGGCAGCCGCATATCCTGCACCAGCATATATCTGCCGCCTTCCGTCAGCCTGCCGATGACTGCCGCAGAAATCCCTGCTTCCTTCAGCTTCTCCACCAACGCTGCACCCTGCTCTGCCGCAATAATCATTGTGCCGCTGGAAATCAAGCCCAGATAATCAATCCCCATTGCTTTGCAGATTTTTTTCGTTTCTTCCTTTACGGGAATTTGGTCCACAAAAACCTCAACGCCCAAGCCGGAACATTCCGCAACCTCCCAAACAGCGCCCAAAACGCCGCCCTCGGTTGCATCGTGCATGGCTGTTGCGCCGTATGCAAAAGCAATTTCGGATTCCCTCTCAACGGAAAGATACTGCTTCATCGCCTGTGCGTTTTGCAGCTCCTCCTCTGTCAAATAGCTCCGCAAGCCTTCCTCCCATTCCTTTGCAAGAATGGCAGTGCCTTCTGTGCCGGCCCATTTTGTCATAATAATATCCTGCCCAACCTTCGCACCGCCTGTGGAAAGAATTTTTCTGTTTTTGGTTTTCCCAATCACTGCCGCAGAAATCAAAGGCTTTGTCACTGCATCCGTTACCTCTGTATGACCGCCCAAAATCTCAATATTCCGCTCCTCTGCCGCACGAATCGCACCCGTCATCATTTCCTCAAGCAGCTCCTCCTCACTGTCCGGGGGCAGCAGCACCGTCAGCAATACGCCCACCGGCTCCGCACCGGAGGAATAAATGTCATTGCAGTTAATCTGCACTGCCAGATAGCCAACATCCTTCGCCGCCCCTGTAATAGGATCTGTAGAAAGAATACAATATTCCCCGCCCAAGTCTATTGCAGAGCAGTCCTCTCCTGTTTTGGGGCGCAAAATGACATCCTTCCGCTTTACCTTGCTGTCCTTCATAGGCTCCATTACGATTCTCTCCAAAATCTCCGGAGGAATTTTCCCGATTGCAAACATCGTTTTCATCCTTTCCTTTATAAAAAGCCTCTGCCGCATGGCAGAGGCTCTGTGATTGTTGCCTTTTTGCTTACTGTTCACTCGGCTCTGTGTTTTCTGTTGTTGGCTCTGTCGGTGCAGGGGTTTCTTCCTTCTTCTTCGTGCCGATGGTCACTTCATCCGCCGCCGCACGGTAGGAGGAGCTGCTGAACCATTCATTGCTGATGAGCTTGCCGTTTTCATAAACCTTTTTCCGCACGCTTACCTTGCAGCCGGTTCTGCCTCTGGCAGTGACCACTCTTTCGCCCTCGGGCAAATTCGGATCCTTCTTTTGAATTTCCGCAGGCTTATTGATGGTTCCTTCATAAACCGTCTCAAATTCCAATCTTCTGCCGGCATCATGCACCTCATGGCCGTAAATGTTCATCACAAGCTTACCGCCGCTTGCGTATGCCTCAATCATAATCGGATATTCTGTATTATTTTTAAATTTCAAATCCTTATAGCTGCCTGCCACAGCGGCATCTCTGCCCAGTGGCACATAGCCAACCGTCATGGAATGAGGGAAACGCTCTACCACCTCAAGCTCTGCCAAAATGACAGCATTATATAATGTAGAGGTTACCTGACAAACGCCGCCTGCCATGCCCTGCTCCACCTTGCCGTTTACATAAACACCCGCATTCACATAGCCGCCCGATGCTGTCTGGCTGCCCAAATGCTCATTTGCGGAAAACACCTCTCCGGGTGCAACCATTGTGCCGTTGATATAGTTACAGCCTACCGCAAGGTTGTTGTTTCTGTTTCTGTCATTATTGGAATAATTGGTAGAAAAAGAACCAATCAAATTGGTCACATGGGCATTATCCTCCGCCGTAATTTTCGGCTTTGTTACCTTTGCCGCAATGTTCGCCGCACCGCTCTTGCGTGTTTTCATAACCTTCGCAACCCGCTTTGCTGTTTCTTCCTTCTCCATGGCAAGCCCGGTCTGCTCAGGAGAAACCACAAAACTGCCGTTCTTTCGTGCAACCGTACTGTCAACAGCCTCCTGATTAAATTCCTTCGCAACCTCATCCAGCTTGGCATTGAGCATTTCCTCATCATAGCCATAGGTCAGCTCGATATCAATGCCCTCCTTCAGAAGTGCTGCGCCAACATGAAAGCGCTCCTCCTCTGTGCCGGTGCGTCCGGTCTGATAGGCCGCCTGCACTGCATCCGCCACATGATAGCCTGCACCGATATCCTCAAAGGGAATATCCCACTTTTTCTGCTTCTCATCCTCGCCGTATTTCAGTGTCAAAATCTGTCCGACCACCTCGGATTTATATTTTTCCTGCAGCTGCTCCAATGCTTCCTCCGGACTCAGACCAGAAACATCCTCGCCGTTGATTGTAACGCCCTGATAAATCCCGTCCTGCGCCAACAGTTTCATAACCTTTCTTTTATGTACCTCATGGTATCCAAATGCAATCACTGCTGCAAGCAGAACAAGAACCCCCGCAATCACATAAGGCTTTTTATCGTTACCCCTTTTTTTCGCCTGCTTTTCCTCCGTTTCATGCTCATACCGCTGCTGTCGTGGTCTATTGCTTTCCTCCAATTCTTCCGCCCCCTTCAATCTATTTCATACAAAGCTCTCCTGTATCAAACAAATTTTGTCATACTCTGACTATTTTTATCAACAGTCCTATTTATCATAACGAAGTATCCTATAAATTACAAGAGCAATTCCTTGAAAAAATCCTTACATTTTTGTTACGATTTTATGCTGTTTTTAAAAAATTATATTTCGCCCCTTCTTTTTTTGCTTTTAATAAATACCATAGCTCAAAAACGGCGCAGCAAGGCTTAACACCATCGCCGCTGCCAAGAGCAAAGCAATCCCTGCGGCAATTTTTTTCTTCATTTCATATTTATCCTTCGGTTTCATTTTTCGAGTCCTTTCCTTTCCTTGTTTTTACGAAAAACCGCCTCTGCATCCAGCCCCATTTCCGCCAAAAAGCGAGAGGGCTTTTGCTCCTTTTCATATCTCTGTCTGATTGCGGAAAGGCAAAGCTTCTCCGAGGCTCTTGTCATGGCAACATAAAACAGCCGCCGTTCCTCCGCAATCGTATCCATGCCCTTTTCATGCGGCACAATGCCCTCCACCAAGGAAGGCAGAAACACCACCCGAAATTCCAAGCCCTTTGCGCCGTGCATCGTCATCAAGGCAACGCCGTTTCGCTTTTGGCCCTTCTTGCGGCTCTGCTCCTTCATTTGCAGGCTCAGCCGCTCAAGCTGCTCCCGAAAGCTCCGCACATCTGCACAGTCCTTCGCCACCTCCATCATTTCATCGGCAATCTCCTGTAACACTTGGGCACTCGTTCTTCTATATGCTGCAAATTCCTCTAAATATTCATCATATCCAATTACCTTGCGAATATATTTCAATGCGTCATAGGGTGTACGCTTTCGCACTTGGCTTAAATCAATCCGCAGATTCTCCAGATTTTCCTCCTGCCAGCCCTTTAAGGAAGGGCAGACAAAAAAACTGCGCAGCAGGGTATACGGCATGGAATCCGCCTCAGCCTGCAAATCCTTTCCGATATACCGCTTCGGCTTATTCAAAATCCGCCGCAATGCGCTGTCGGATTCCTCATTTTCAGCCAACAGCAGATAGGCCAGCAAGTCCTTCGCCACCCAATGCTCATAAATATTTCCGCTGCTTTCCCGCAAATCATAGGGAATCCCTCTTTTATATAATTCTCGTGCAAAGGCACCGCCCTGCAAATTTGTGCGATAAATCACGGCAATTTCCGTCAACGGCACGCCCTCATCCAAAAGCCTGCCGATTTTCTCTCCGATATGCGCCGCCTCACTTGCCGCATCCTCCGCCAGAAAGAAGGTTACCTTATCGCCTTCCTCCCCCATGCCTTTCATGTGCTTCGCAAAGCGCACCTCATTATTGCCGATTACCCTTTCCGCCAAATGCACAATTCGCTCTGTGGAGCGATAATTCATGTTCAAGGTTACCTTTTTTGCCGTCGGGTAAAGCGTCGAAAACTGCAACAGAAAATCCGGCCTTGCACCACGAAACGCATAAATACTCTGGTCATCATCCCCCACAACAAAGAGGTTTTGGTGCGGCTCTGCCAAAAGCTGCAGGCAGGCAAACTGCGCCTGATTGACATCCTGAAACTCATCCACCAAAATAAATTTATATTTTTTCTGCCAATAGCCACGCACCGCCGCATCCTCACGCAATAGCTGATAGCATAAGGTCAGCATATCATCAAAATCCAGCTTTTCATTCCTTGCCTTATAGCTCTCATAGGCGTGCGCAAGCCTGCGAAATTCCTCCGCGGGCATCCCCGTCGGCAAAAAGCGGCTCGGCTGCTCCAGTTCGCTGTTCATCAAGGAAAGCTGCGAAAAGAAATGAGAAATATATTCCTCAATATCGGGAATGTCCCACTTGGCTTCCTCCACAATTCTCCTGAGAACCGCTCTGCGTTCCTCCTCCTGAAAAATCCGCTCCACACCCCAGCCATATTTGCTGCGCAAAATCCGAAAAAAGATACTGTGGAAGGTGCCGAAGGAAACACGCTGTGAACCGTTTAATTGCTGAAAACGGCTTTTCATCTCCTCTGCCGCCGCCTTGGAAAAGGTCAATGCAAGGATTTCCTGCGGCCTTGCCAAGCCACGCTCCAGCAATCCGGAAATCCGGCAAAGCAATACCGTTGTTTTTCCGCTGCCCGGCCCCGCCAACACAAGCATTGGCCCGGCTTCATGGCAAACTGCCTCCTGCTGTGCTTTATTCAGCCTTCCTCCCATGGTATCGCCTCCTTTTCCGCCTTTAAAGATTAAGTATAACATATCTTTTCGGGAAATGCCAAAGAAACACGGTTTCTGTCTTTTCTTAAGAAAACCTTATAAAAACCCTAACAGGTTTTTCATTGCGTATTTCCATATTCTGTATTAAAATAATACACGAAATAAAAAAGCAAATCCAAAGAACTGTTTTCCAAATATAGAAAACATGGAGGTTTCTTATGAACATTGGTATTTTTTCCGACACCTATTTCCCACAGCTCAACGGTGTGGCAACCTCAATCCGCACACTGACACATGCCCTGCGGGAAAAGGGCCATACGGTGTATATCTTCACACCCTCCGATCCTCGCTGCAACGGGCAGGCCGAGGAGGAAGGCATTTTCCGTCTGCCGAGCATCCCCGTCTATTTTGTGCGGGATTATCGTGCAGGCTATATCTTTCCACCGCATATTTTGAAAAAAATCAAAAATCTGAATCTGGATATCGTCCATACGCAGACAGAGTTCCCCTTGGGCTTTCTCGGAAAGCTGGTTTCCACCACCGAAGGCATCCCCATGGTGCATACCTATCACACCATGTATGAGGATTATGTGCATTATATCGGCGGCGGCCACATCATTTCCAAAAATATGGCTCGGGATTTCAGCAGTGCTTTCTGCAATGCGGCAATGGCGGTCATTGCACCGACACGCAAAACGGAGCAGCTCCTTTCCGGCTATGGTGTTACCAAGCCCATTTCTATCATTCCGACAGGCATTAACACCTCTCATTTCCGCAAGGAAAACTTTCAGCCCTCGGAAATCCTTGCTCTGCGAAAATCCCTTGGTTTAAAAGCAGATACCCCCGTTATCATTTCCATCGGGCGTATTGCCAAGGAAAAAAGCATTGATGTTGTCATTTCCGCCTTGCCGAAATTGATTAAACGTCTGCCCGATGTAAAAATGGTCATTGTGGGCGAGGGCAATGAAATCGAAAACCTCGGAAAATTCGCAGAATCCCTCGGTGTCGGCGAGCATATCCTCTTTACCGGCGGCAAGCCTTGGGAGGAAATCGGTAAATATTATCAGCTTGGCAATGTTTTTTGCAGTGCCTCCGTTTCCGAAACACAGGGGCTTACCTTTGCCGAAGCAATGGCAGGCGGGATTCCCGTTGTTGCAAAAAAGGATGAATGTATTGAAAATATCATCACAGACGGCAAAACAGGCTTGCTGTTTGAGAAAAATGCAGACCTGCCCGATTTGCTCTATCGTGTCCTGACGGATCAAGCCCTCTCCGAAAGGCTTTCCAAGGCCTCCATGCAGGCGATGGATGCCCTTTCCGTGCAAAGCTTTGCAGACAGCGTGGAGCAGCTTTATCAAAACATTCTGGAGCAGGAGGAACGTCCAAAGCCGATTGCCGCCCCCGTCATTCCGCTTGTGATTGGCGCAAAGGCCGCAAAGAAAATCACACACCTTCCCGGACACCTTTCCCGTACATATCTGAAAAAAGCGGCAAATTTCCTTTCTTCCAAGGAAAAATAACCGCAAGAAAACGAATCCTTACGCAGAGTCTTTCGCTTGGCTCTGCGTTTTTTAAAATCTTTTCAAAAAATGCTTGACAAATCCTTCCCCATATTGTATGATAATTCCTGTGCCAAATGAATATGTGAGTGTAGCTCAGCTGGATAGAGCGTCTGACTACGGATCAGAAGGCCGCGTGTTCGAATCATGTCACTCACGGAAAAAAGCGTATATCTCTTTGATATACGTTTTTTATTTGCTTCATTTCAAGCAAAAACAAAATGCTACCTATTTTATATTTTTACGCAAAAAGAGAGGAGCGGTATTTCTACCGCCCCTTTCTTTTTATCGTGGGTAAATGTAAGGAATCAATTATTTGTTAACCTGAGGAGCAACGTCATCCATCCACTTCATCAGACCGCCCATTTCAGCATCTTTATCCCAAACATACTTCTTGGTTTCGGATGCGATTACACCACTCAGACCAAGCAGAGCAACTACGTTGGGGAATGCCATACATGCGTTCAGTGTATCGGCTACGTTCCAAACTACGTCCAGTGCTGCGGAGCAACCAACGAATACAACGATTGTCCAAGCGATACGGAAAGGCATGATGGATTTAACACCTACCAGGTAAACCCATGCACGTTCGCCGTAGTAAGACCAACCAAGGATAGTAGACCAAGCGAATGTCAACAGACCGAATGTCAGAACTGCGGGACCGATTACAGGGATAGCGTTGAATGCACCTGCTGTCATGTTCGCACCTACCAGACCTTCCATACCTACGGGGTCCTTAATGATAGAGGATACCAGAACCAGACCTGTCAGCAAGCAAACTACGATTGTATCCCAGAATACACCGGACATGGAAATCAGAGCCTGTCTGGAAGGGTTTCTTGTAGCTGCACATGCGTCAACGATAGGAGCAGAACCCAAACCGGATTCATTTGTGAACAGACCACGGGATACGCCGGCACGGATACAAGCTACTACTGTTGCACCAACAAAGCCGCCGCCTACTGCCTGAGGATTGAATGCGCCTCTTACGATTGCAGAGAATGCTGCAGGAATATAAGCACCGTTGATTACGCAGATTACGATACAACCTACAATGTACAGACCAGCCATCAGAGGGATCAGTTTTTCACATACCTTGGAGATGGACTTAACGCCGCCCAGGATAACCAGACCTGTGATAATCATCAGAACGATACCTGTTGCGATTTTAGGAATGCCGAATGTACCACTCATGGATTCAGCAATGGAGTTTGCCTGTGTCATGTTACCGATACCGAAGCAAGCCAGACCTGTGAAGATTGCGAAGATAACGCCCAGCCATTTCTGACCCAGACCTCTTTCCAGAGCGTACATGGGACCACCGATGTAAGAGCCGTCTTTTGCTTTTACACGGTATTTAACTGCCAGAGTTGCTTCACCGAATTTTGTAGCCATGCCCAGCAGACCTGTGAACCACATCCAGAATACAGCACCGGGGCCACCTGCGCCGATTGCTGTAGCAACACCTACGATATTACCGGTACCGATGGTAGCTGCAAGTGCTGTTGCCAGAGCTGCGAAACCGCCGATATCACCGGATGCCTCCGCATCGGGTGTTACGGAAAGTTTGATACCTGTAAAGGTCTTTCTCTGAATGACTTTTGTTCTGATGGTCAGAATAACGTGTGTACCAATCAGCAGACACAGCATTACGGGACCCCATACAAAGCCATTGATCGTTGTTACAACATTGTTAAAAGCTTCCATATAATTCCCTCCCTAAAATGAATTATAATGTAAAGATAATTTCGAGGCTTCAGATTCTATACCGGTTTTCCCTTTCATTTTCTTCTGCCCCACGAAAAAAACAGAAGATAATATTTTTTATTCAGCTTTGAGAAAACCGTACCTCCGTTCCAAAACCTAATCTAATTTTACTTTTATTTACAAAAAAAACAAGTGTCTTTTTCCGATGAAACGTGGGACAAAATCCGTCCTTGTGTGCATCCTGCATAGGATTTTTCAAAATCAGCCCCCTGTCCTGTGCAAATTTACTTCATTTTTTCAACTCTTACAAACAAACGTCCACAGCAAAAAGCAATGCAGTTTTACGCAAAGCACCCTTCACAATTCCACATCCGGTTGGTATATTGCACAAAAAAACGTTATCTTATTCCATTTTTTTACATTTTTTCACTTTTTTTGGATTTCCCATTTTTTTCCAATTTGCAATTTGTGCAACTTACACAACAAAATGAAACCCTTATTTTTGTCATAAATGTAAACTTCTTCCATTTTTCGCATTATAATCTTCATTCACATGAAATATTTTTCATTGCACATCTGCCCGCAAATAAAAAAACACCCTCTAATCTTTCGATTAGAGGGTGCAATCTATCCGTGGGTTACGATGAAATCGAGCTGTCAGATTGAATTATTTATCCAACTGAGGAGCAACGTCATCCATCCACTTCATCAGACCGCCCATTTCAGCATTCTTATCCCATACATATTTCTTTGTTTCGGAAGCGATAACGCCGCTCAGACCAATCAAAGCTACGCAGTTAGGGAATGCCATACAAGCGTTCAGTACGTCGGCAATGTTCCAAACTACATCCAGTGCAGCTACACAGCCTACCAGTACAACGAATGTCCAAACAACACGGAAAGGCATGATGGACTTAACGCCGCACAGGTATACCCAACATCTTTCACCATAGTAGGACCAGCCCAGAATTGTGGACCAAGCGAATGTCAACAGACCGAATGTCAGAACTGCGGGACCAACAACGGGGATAGCGTTGAACGCACCTGCTGTCATGTTCGCACCTACCAGACCTTCCATACCTACGGGGTCCTTAATGATAGAGGATACCAGAACCAGACCTGTCAGCA
>NZ_CAKQVD010000054.1 GCF_934277605.1 uncultured Anaerotignum sp. | reverse complement strand
GGGAGAGGGTAGCCGATGAAAGGTTGATCTCGTACTTGCTCTCTTGCCCTGCCTGCCAGACCTTGCCGACCGTGATATGGCCGTATGCTGAAGGGGTCTTTTTAAGGGAGATGATCGGCTCCGGCAACTCGCCATTGTAGTAGTGCTTATTAAGCTCTCTGAACATCTTCTCAAGCTGTCCGGCTGCTCTGCTGGTCTTAACCGTCTGTTTCATGTGAACTCCTATTCTCTTTACAAAAAGAATGGGGAGCGGTATAATAGTCTTGTAAGGTGAACCGCTCCCCAGCGGTCTAGGCTCTTGCAAGTGTACTGTGGTAGGTGGCACTTGTAAGGGCTTTTCTTTTTAGTTGACAGTCAAACGCTGTCCGGTGACGGTCTTGCTATACTGTTCGTACAGGTCGGGGGCAACTGCCTTGATGGCTTTGCTGTCCAGTCGGGTGCTGGAGAAATCGGACAGGTGAACTTTATGGCAACCGACTTCCAGATAATTCACATTGCGTTCAGCAAGTGCTGCCTTGATTTCAGCCTTGAGCTTTTCCTGTTCGGCTTGAGCCATCTCGATAAGTTGAGCGGCCTCTTTGTACTCCTCGACCATCTTCAAGATTTCGTTTGTTGTTTTCATGTTGATACGCTCCTTTTTGATTGATGGGTGTTTGTTTCGGTCGACCGTGTGAACTGCTGTTCACTGTCTATATTATAAGTCGACTGATACGAAAACACAAGATGGAATGTTGCACAAGAATATAAGTCGACTTATTATGCAAATTGTATAAGTTGACTTATATTCGGATTGACAGACGAACAGAGCCTTTATATAATTACCTTATAATGCAAAAAAAGAGGTGGCACAAATGGCAAGTGATGCACAGATAAGGGCAAGTGTAGCCCACAACAAAAAGATGGGCAGTATCACAATCAGACCGCCTAAAGAAATTGATTCCCAAATCAGAGAAGCGGCAAAACAGGCGGGGGAAAGCCTTTCAGAGTATATTTTGAAAGCCGTGCAAGCCCGAATGGAACGGGAGCAGCCCAACGACTGAACAGGGGTCTATTTTCATTTTCCCGGCGGTGATCGACCGCCCAGGCCGGGGCAGTACATCCAAATATTTCATCCTCACCGCTAAACTCCCTCCGAACAGGGGTAGGGGGATGTATTTCCGCTGGCTGCATTGCGCTGATCGGCGGCAGAGTAGCCCAAAAATAAAAAATCCCCTGCCTTTTGCAGCAGAGGGTTAAAAAGTTATTTTCAATTATTTGTGGTGGTACTTAGCACACAGACCTTCCAGCATGGTGAAGTCGTTGCAGCGTTTGGCAAGTGCGGTAGTGTCGCCCTTAGTCTGTTTGTGCTTATAGAGGGATGCGGCGTTCTTTCTGATTTTGTCCTGCATAGCCTTGATAATACGGTATTCGGCCAGCAAAAGAGTTTTATACTTTGCGTCTTTGATTGTTGAAAAATTGACGTAAGAACACTCAGAAGCAGGAACAGGGAACATACAGTTTAGATTGATAACTGCATAGTTCCCGATTTTCAAGAAGTCCAGACCGTCCTTCATCTTATAATGCTTTGTCTTAAAAGAGGACAACGGAGCAAAATAATTGTAGCCATTGATGGACAGCACAATGCCGATGTATTTCCGCTCATTGGCCTGTCCGGGCTTTTTATTGTGGAATAGCAGAGGTGCAGACGGCACAAGGTAGTCAACATAATCTGAGTTGATCTCGTAGATTTTGATTTCGTCCATGATTTTTCTCCCACAAAACAAAAAGGGTAAGCATAGCTCACCCTTCTGTTAAGTTCGCATTTAGGGTAGCGAAACACCCACTTTTAACTTTCTTAGTTAGAGCCAAGAGAAGCTCACTTTATAACTTTCTCATTCGGGGCTGAGATACACCACTGTTAAAGCTCCACACTTTTGGTGGTGGGTCGCCTAGAGATTGGCCTTCCGGCTTTTCTCCTCTTATATTATACTCGATAAGCCGTAGAATGTCAACACATTCCCGGCGGTGCCAGAATTAAAAGTGAACGTTCATAAATCAAATTCGTTTTAAGCTATAACAGGTGCAGCAACCATTAGATTGATGGTAGCTTGTTATCCGAAACGGATAATGTTGGGAAAAGCTCAGTCGTCAATTTGACTACCGAGGTCATAAATCAAACATTGTTACGTTGTTTGAACTGTTACCAAACTGGTAACGGTTGATGGGTACTCAAAACAAGTACCGAGGTCTGAACTTTCCTCAGATTGAGGAACAAGGTCGATGCAGCACACAATCAACTGTCGTCAGATTGACGACTGTTTAACTAATGTCAAATTGACATAGGTTGCCCGGAAAATTTCACAAAATGTGAACTGGCGTTCCTTTTTATTGGACAGTAGGCGTGGTATAATCATCTCAGAAGCCCACAAGTGGGCACAGAAAGGACGTGCAGCACATGACCAACAAGCAGTATTTCAAGCTGGAAGATCTGAAACACAAGTACAATCAAAAGCTGAATGCAGCCCAAGAAGCCCACGATGAACAGGAAGAAACATACTTTTCCGGTGTTGTGAACGGCATCCAGATAGCAGCTAGAGAGCTATTGGAAGAACCAGAGGAATGAAAGGGGAGTGCAGCACATGGCAGACTACGGTTATTTTGGCAAGGGTGCAGAGGGTTACGCCCACTATAAACAGACGTTTGACAGCACCATGAAGGGCAGTAGATCGAGTGGCAGCTATCACAGTTCCAGCAGTGGCCGACTTCCTACCCGGAAGGAAATTGAGCAAATGACCCCGGAAGAACGGAAGAAGCTCAACGAAAATCTGGACAAAAGCCTTGAACAGTCTGGATTGCTCCTTATGATTATCCTGCCGCTGGTGTTCTTTTTGATGGTGGTACTCAGATAATAGGGGTGTACGGCAAAATGGACAGCCTGAAGGGTGTGTCACAAATCGACTACCCCGGCGGCATGGAACAGAAGTGTAACACGGAGAACATTTTTGCGCTCCGTGAAGCGTAGATTGGTTGGACAAAAAAGTCCAAAACCTCTCCACCGATTGCGTCACCGAATGATATTTTAGAGCCGTTTTTACCCCTGTTTTGGTGTCGTTTAGGGTCTGTTTTGGGTTGATTTTCCCCTGAAAGATGGGGAATTTGGGGTATTTTTCTGGAATATAGGGTGTCTGGAAGGTGGGGAAAGTGGGGAAGTATTACATCTCCACCACAAATACATCAGATTTTTTCACGCTCGAACAATGTTAAATAAATATCAATGTACAGAGGGCTGTTTGCAGAGATGCAGCAGTCCTTTTTTTGATGCCCGGAAAGATGCTTTGGAAATATTAAACCTTCACTTTTAATTGTAGGAGCGTCCATTCCACACAAGTGCGGAAAATCCACCGGGAGTACAGCACCTCATCAGAGCCGTCAGAGAAGTCCTGTAAGAGCCTTTCCAAAACGGTGGTAAACTACCTCAGAAACAGAGAAAACCTTGCAGAACAGTCCAGAATAGCCCCAGAACGGCAGGAAATGGAGCTAGAACAGGCAGAATATAGAAGAAGGGTTTTATGTGGATTTCAGTATCATGTGACAAACATATCCTATTTTCGACCCCAGATAGACCCCTCTTGATTCGACCCAGACGAAGTCCTCTAATCATCAAAACGCACTCCATCGTCCTCCCACTCCCCACTGGCGGCATTTGCTGTGTCGCCGGAAGCCCCAAGCGAACGGCGGCAACAGCAAGAAGGCCGCTAAGTGAGAAAAAAGAGGAGATGTTATCAGTATTATAATAATTATAATATTATTTCTTACTGGAATTATATCCTGTTTTGTGCTATAATAGAAAGGTGAGAAGGTATCTGGAAGGATGCTGTAATTCGCTGGGGAAAACACGGAGGTTCATTTACTATGCGAAAAAAATATGATGTAACAGATGATATGCTACAAAAGCTCCATGCAGGGCAAGAGTTTAAGAGTTTTGCAGAGTTATCACGCACTATGGGCGTATTGGATGGGAACGGAAAGCCATTGACAAGCGATAGCCGAAAACAGTTCATGGAAGAACTTGACAGATTCGTGGAGTATCGGAAAGAAGATGGAAGTCAAAAAATAACCATTGTGAAGGTACGTCCTCCAATGGAAATAAAACCACCACGGCCAACAAGCGGAAAAAATTCCAAATACAGTTCGCTAATTCAACGGATACTTACATTTCAGCTTTTACGGATTCTTGATGAAGGGAAATGTGAAAGTGCAGAGCTTCTTTTTGAAGCCGATAGCATTTTTTTAGCCTGTGGAATGATACGACGTGGCTTTGCATTTTGCGAAATTCATACTATGAAAGAATTTGCGGCAAAACAGTTTCGCTCTCTTTGTCGCTCAAAATTTAATGAGTATACCGTAACTGCGCTCAATGCTATGCAACGCAACAAAGAATTGTCGTGGACTACGGTTAAGTATCTTGTGAAGGGTAGGCGGCCAAACAGAAAAATTCAGCCATTAAAAAAAGATGAAAGAGAAAAATTGCTCCAACTGGAAGATGAAACATTCCAATATTTTTCAAGAAATAACGGTTACAAGTACAAAGATGTAAAAGAATTATTTGCTTCAGGAAAGCGGATTGAGTATTACAACCATCTTAACAGCAAAATTGCTGAAGAATTTTTGACTTCAGAAGAAAAAGAAAGAGATGTCCTAATAAAAATCGAGACGCTTTATTTGATTGATATTTCACCAAAAAATATAGAGCGTTTGAAAGCTCGTGTAGACTGGAATACTACTCCATTCGATTCGTTTTACAGGCTGAACATACTAATTTACGAATACATTAAAACATCCAAACGGATGAAGAGCAGAGTTGCGATAGCAAGAAAGAATAAGAAAAAGGTCAGTGATGGACAATGGGGCAATCCCAATAAAATGCTCAAAGACTACAATTATTTCAAAAACGCTTTGACGCAAGAACAAATTGACGAATTTGCAGACGAAATGATTAAGCTGGCCGACAGGGTTGTAAGCGAAGAAAACGTAGACAGTGTTTCATTCCCACCGTTAAGACCCACTATATTCCGCAAAAATGTTGTGGACGATCTGGATGATGCCGACTCCCTTAATGGGGTCGAACCAGAAGATGATAATAGCATATTTTTTGCAGATGAAGATGAAGAAAACCCGGTGGAACAGCCAGAAGATAAACCTGAAAGCGAAGATAATGTAGAGGTAAGCACCGATAGCAGCAGCTATCAGAAGGATTTTTCCGATTTGCAGAAAAGGGTTGCACTGTATCAGAACTATCAGAAGCAACTTCAGAAAAATAGACAAAAAGAAAAATCAGAAGAAATTGACATTTCCACCATTATTGATGAAATATAATAGACTACTGCAATAATTTCAAGCGTACCGCCCAGCATCCAAAACGATGCACCGGCGGTATTTTTTTTGCAAAAAAGTGAACTTAAAATGCTCATTTCAAAAACGATGGTAAAGCAAAAGCCCAACCGTTGGGCGGTCAGGCTTCATAAGGAGAGTTTATATCAACTGGCAGCGGCCAGATTTTCATGTTCCAGCCGCTTGCTAATCTGGACAGCAGCAGCGACAGTCAGCTTTGTCTTGTCCTCGCTCTTCAGGTTCAAAACCTTGTTGGTCAGATCGTGACAATCATCCAGCCACAAACGGTAGTCGATTTCCGGCATAGCTTCTTTTAACGCCCGGAATGTGTATGTGTATTGACTGTTGTATGCCTTCGTACACCATTCCAGATTCTCTACAGCATTATTGCACGGGTTCAGATCACGGTGGTTTACATCGGTTTTATTAAGAGGGTCGTCATTCTCGATAAATAGAACAGCAACCAACTTGTGAATATTGAGCGGGTGCGGTTTACGAGAGGTATCTACAAGAACAACGTGATAATAGGGTGTTCCCTTTCCATCTTTTTTGTTCGATTTTCCGATACTTGCAACCAGTGGCGTTAAATGCTCTTTTCCAGAGGATTTATTGGTGAATACCCACCCATCAGCGGCCACAAAATAATTTTCATACTTATTTCCGGCGAATTCTTTTAGCTCCTTAACCTCACAAATAACACGATTGAACATATAATATTTCGTGTTTTCGGGGGTCACATCCTTGCCGTTGAACTCTCCGAAGGTCTGCCACGCCTGAAGCTGAAGTCCACAAACCTGTTTTTCCTGTCCGGGAGTAGTTTTATCCCAGCCGATAGTAGTTGTTACAAGTAGCTTATCTGCATCAACCCATAAATCGTCTCCAAAATACAGGCGATCACCTCTCAGGTTCACAGGATGGAATACGTTGCGCTGGACAAACCATCCATCGTTATAGTCCTTTGTGCGGCCAACAGGATACTCCCGGATAGAGATTTTCTTGTTGTTGTATGCTTCAATGAGCAGTGGAATATCTTCCTTGCTAATCAGCATTTGCATCCCACGCTTCATCTGCCTGTCTTTGCACTTCGCAAACCCCTTATAATCGGTAGCACGTTCAAAAATTTTCTCAACAGCTTTTTCCAGCATATTAGTCCACCGCCTTTCTGGTTCGCTCGATCATGTGCATCAGACGGCGGTATCCGTCCAGATTGAAAGAGGTAAAGGCGGTACACAGTGCCAGAGCTACACTCTCTCGCACGTTCCCGGCGGCAGGGATACCGTAACAGGTAGCAATGCCAGCAAGGGCATATTCGGGAGTACGTTCCATTCGCAGCCAATGCAGAACGTCACGGAAGCGGCCACGTTCAGCTTTTGCGTGATTAAGGTAGGTGTTAATCAATAGCAGCACCTCCAATCACAACTCGTCAATGTCGGCAGGAGCCGTAGGCTGGAAATACTTGCGTTCCAGCTCGTCATAGTCACCGATCAGGTCATGGATGGTGGTAACAACACGCTCCATGTGTTCCAGCGGCTCAATGTTTCCGGTCTGGTAAGCGGTGGCCGTGCAGGAGTTGAGATAGTCAACAAGTGCGCTTCGTGCCATCTGCTCTTCGTTCTGGTAGATACCCAGTGCCTTATATGCGGCCACAGATACCGTTGCAGGGGTGCGCTTTTCACCGACACTAATAATAATGTCGGACACGGCCTTGTGCAGAGCATTGACACGCTCCTTGTCCACGTTGTCACAATGCGGCAGTGGAGCGATACTCATAGCATAGTTGTGGATTGCTTCAAGCTGTGCATCAGTGGCATAGCCCAGGCATTCGTTCAGCGTCAGCATCATAGCAGCACGTTCATCCTCGGATAGCTCAAAGGCTTCATCTTCAAAATTTCTCATATTCTCGTTATTCCTCTCATTTCTCGGCGGTCATCTGCATCTCAGCGTCGCAGCTGTCGCAAATCAGTTCTGCATCATCGGTCGCACAATAGACGGTCTTGCCACACTCAGGGCAGACGTAGGTGTGCATCCCATAAGGTGCCTCGGTCGGTGTCTTGCCAGTAATTTCCATTTACAAACTCTCCTCTCATAAATGGGTCTGTGGGGCACTCGCAGCTCCCCGGTGGTTGCTCATTTTGCGGTCATTTATTATAAGAGTGGCAGAGCCACCAACACGACCAGCTTGCCGCCAGTCGTTATGTCGTGTGCATCTGGGTGCTGTCACCACCCGGCAGTGTCGTTCTGTGTATTTCCATTATATTCATAAATGTTTCTTTGTCAAGAAAAGTCGAGAAGAAGATTATAAACTTTCCATGAACAGAGAAAGAGCCGTGTTGAGTGTCGTTTTTTATCGGTTGAGTGCTGGATTTTGAAATTTTCCGGCACTCGATTCCAGCACTCAAATTAAAAGTTCACTTTTAGTTTTGAAACAAATTAGAGATGTTAGAGCATGGAGTTTTGTTGTTCAAATTCAGAAGATGCAGAACTGTTTGAAGTGCTTCCCATCACGGTTTATAAAGTTATGAAGGGTTATGAGACAAAATATCACGGCAAAAATAAAAGCCCCATCCGGTAAGTGGATGGAGCTTTGTAGCTATTTTGGGTCAAATCTTGATGGTCATGTTGTGTTTTCCGGCAGGAATTTTCGGCTCGATGCCGGGGTATCCTTGCTCACGCAGCCAATCAGCGGCACGTTTTTCAGCAAGAGCGGCGGTTTCTCCGCTGTGCGCCTTTGGCTTTTTTGAGAACACAGGGTCATTCCGAACCAAAATCTTGATCTGGTATCGTTTGCCATCAATCCCACCATCGGCAGGAGCTGGCACAGATGCAGCATCCTCCCCGGCGGCACTGGCCGGGGCAGATGCAGGGGCTTCCCTTATAATAGGAGTGCTGGGAGCTGGCTTCTCGATCTGGGCTGCAGTCTGGGTCTGGATGGGGTCGCAATGGGCTACTTCATCGGTGAAAGCGGTAAGCTGTTCATCGGCGGCATGGATAGGCTGATCTGCGTTGTGGCTGGCCGCAGAGGGCGTGGTTACAGGGATGCCGGATGCCGGACGCTGGATTGCAAAAGCACGTTCCAGCGCAGCAGAATTGCTCAATGCCCTTGTCAGAGCTTCGGTGGCAGTGCAACTCCACAGCTCCATTAAAAAGGCAAGGTCGCCCTCCATAGCATCGTTGAAGCGGAAGGTGCGCATTTTGCTGGGCAGCTTCTTATCCTCATACATTCGTTAATACGCTCCTTTCATACGTTTGTAAATACAATTTTCAAACTGTTTTACAATCGTTATAACAATCGTACTGTATTAACACTTGAATTAACATTCGTATTAAAAAGTATATTTCAAAAGTGTTGCTTTGTCAACAGTTGTATTAACAATCGTATGAGGCCAAAAGAAAACGCCTGTATTTACAAACGTTCATTCAAACGTAAATCTGTAAATACAAGCGTTATAACGAATGTTTATACAATCATGCTTTTTGATAGTAGGATTCCAGAGGGAAATACTTTCCGGGGATAAACTTACCAACATTATCTCCGTTGGCAAGAACACTATAAACATACCCCTCGAAGTTCTCAATGTCGCCAGCCTTTGGGTTATCCGTAATCAGCGTTTTATAGGCATTTTTCAGCGTATCGGCAACGGCATTGTCAATTTGGTCTTTTGCGATCATCGGATACAGCTTCTTAATCTTGGCCTTAACCTTCAAGCCGATTGTCCTTGCGTCCGCTTCAGAAAAATCAGGAAGGTACAACTGATAATTGACCGCTGGTTTACGACCTCTCCGCTTCTTCTCTACGATTTTAGGAGGTGCAACAGGGAACTCTCCCTCGGCCTTATAGCAGATTTTGAACTTGATACCAGTACATTTTCGTCCAGTCACAATACGGTCCTACGACACATTTATATTCGATACTTCGTTAATCTCTTTTACCGCTGGTTCGAGAACATCACGCTTGAAGAACTTGAACTCGGTATAAGCATCCTTGGGCACGTCAAGCTGTTCCCTGAGCTTGTCCAGACTGAGCCGTTGTTTTTCAGGTGGCAAGTCCATCATGTCCACCATCATGCCATACAGCTTTATACTGTACTGTTTCTTCATGCGAATTGTGCTTTGCAGTCGATATTTGATGTAGCCATCCTGAGCTATGTTAAAGAAAACATCTTTGAGCTGGCTATTGCAGTCAATCTCAACAACATACTGCCCTTTGTCCTTAAAGCAACGTGCCATCGTAAAAAGAGTGTACATTCCCCACTCGTTTTCATCATTTTCGTTTCGCAGCGTAACCACGTTACCCAGAAATTTCTTTGTGCAAGCCTGAATCTGCTTATAGCGGAGGTCAGACACACCGATCAAGTCAGCATATTCCTTCAGGGTGAAGCGAACATTGCTACTGTCCGGCTCTCGTGCATTGATTCTGGACAGGTACACATCCAGCAAGCGAAGCTCACCAGCACCCCAGTCTTGAAACTTTGCCCAGACCAGCTTCTTTGATTTTTCGACCAGATGCCCAGCGTTTAAGGTGTTTTCCTCGCTCATAAGTACCACGTCCTTATTTTTTATGCTACTATTATACCATGCCGTGATACTGCAATCAATAACAATATCACCTTTTCTGTTTGTTTTTTTAAGAGATTGCTTTCAACAGTCAAACCGGGAGTTTATATCACCTAATACGGGAAAATGTATCACCTTAAACCGGGAGTTCGTATCACCAAAAGCGGGAAAACATATCACCTTTAGCGATTTACACCTTATTATAATATACAAACAAGTAGTCTAATAACTTCTACAAATAAAAAAGAAGAAGTTCCATGCAAAAACGGAGATTAAAAGAAACACCTTACGAGGGTAGCTCCATCTCAAGATACGGCCTGTTCATAATAGAACGATACTAAAGGTGATACGATTTCCCGGTCTAGTCCACATTATTAAAAAGTTTATTTCAAAAATCTTTGCTACTGTCCATGAGGAAAAATTCCTCGTCCACAGAGCGCAAAGTGGAAATAACCGTGATTTTGTATCACCTTTACGCTATGCAGGGTTTGGGGTAGGCACACCCCAACAAGAGCTGTCCGGTGTCATTTTTGTGGACACAGGACGATTCTTGCTCTCCGTTTTCAGCCCCCGGCAGGGCACACGGCTTTGTTTACAAAGTCTAGTGTGTTATTACACCTTGCTAGAGGTGTTCTCCTGCTCATACAGCTTTGCCAGCTTGTAAAATGTGGTGCGCTTCAGCTCCAATTTCTGCATAGCAGCGGTGGCCGTGATCTCGCCAGCTTTCCAGCTTTTATAGGTCTGCTCCCATCCATCGGGGAACTGTGCAGCCGGACGGCCAAACTTTACACCCCGGTCATGTGCGCTCTGGATGCCCTGCTCTTGCCGTGCGTGGATATTTTTGCGCTCCTTCTCGGCGGTGTAGCTCAAAATCTGCAATACAAGGTCAGCGATAAAGCGGCGGTCAAGATTATCCCCGGTCTGGCTCGTGTCCAACATCGGCATATCCAAAACCTTAATATCCGCTCCGATCTCGTGGGTGATGTGTTGCCATTGCTCCTTGATTTCGGTGTAGTTGCGCCCCATGCGGTCAAGTGACACGATAACAAGCAAGTCACCCTTCTGCATCTGGTTCATCAGGCTGTTCCAGCTCCCACGGTTGAAGTTTTTGCCGCTGGCCTTATCACAGAAAATGTTTCGGGGTTCAACACCAACTTCCTTCAGGTGGTCAATTTGGCGGTCGAGGTTTTGATCTTTGCTTGATACTCGTGCATATCCGTAGACGGTCATTGTCTGCACCTTCCTTTCGTGTTTTAGTCTATCAAAAGTGTTTGCAAATGTCAATAGCGATTTACGAATATTTGCAAAATAAAATGGCAGATTTACGAACATTAAAACAGGTCATTTTCAGCTTGGTTTGATGGTAATAAATGGCAAATTCGACTGTTCGTAAGAGTGTACTTTTCCGAATACTCTAAACTCGAATAGAAAGACAGTTGCGATGCAGCCAACACAAAAAATTAAAAAATCACTTTCAAAAAACAAGCCTAGCGCAAGATTCGCCCGGAGCAGCTTAAAACTCCCGGCAGCATCTTGATGGGGATTTCACTCCCCATGCCCTCGACAATAGAAAAGCCCTTCCCGGCGGTCAGGAAGGGCAAGCCATAAATCAAACAGCTTTATTTTTGTGGCGGATGTTGGCGGCAATATTGGAATAGCTCTTTGTCAGCCCCAGAGTGATAGCAGCAAAGTCAGAGCCGCAATTCTCCTTAATGATGTGCGAATAGCGGCGGTCTGGGTTGTTGATCTTGTCCTCGGCCACGGTCAGACAGTGGAGCAGTCCGTCAACGCCAGCCGCTTGCAGAGCAGGGGCAAACTGTCCAACTTTGTCAAGAACTCCATTATAGAACTCTCTCATGCTCGCCAGAACGTCCACAGCGGCCTCCTGAACGGTTTTAACCATTCCATCGGGTAAAGTAACGGTTGCACTGTTAAGGTCGTATCTGGCCGCATTTTTGAAGTTCTGGTAGCATTGCACCTGTTGCTCGCTCCGCAGCGTTAAAGTGTCAGAGCCAAAAGCGCACCACAGCAGGAAGAAGCGGCAGAACTCCAACACCCAAAGCTCTACTCCACTCGGCTCCATCGGGTTAACATCAATCATCCGTAGCTCGATGTGATCGGCGGCACGATGCAGCCTTTCGATGGAATACTGCCCAGCAGGCTTAATCCGCACAGGGATGTAAAGCTCAGAGGGGCAATGCAGGAGCTTTTTAACCATCAAATCTTCCAGACTGTCCGCATAGTTGTTCAGAGTAGAGTAGTCCAGCACAGGGCTGAAGTTGTTCCAGAACCCAAATTCAGACTGTCGGACGGATGCCATACCACAATATCCAGTGGTTCCAGCGGCGGTATAATCAAAATAGGAGCCATCCACAAATGGAGATGCAGCAGTCAGGGCGGTCAGAATCCAGCCATAAGCAAGGGCTTTCTGGGCGATTTCCAAATAAAGCTGGTTCTTCCAGTTGGAATAGTTGGTGTCGTTCTTGAAATTCTGGGAGTGAACCCACAGAAGCAAATCATCGGAGATGGAGAAGTTCACATGAACGCCGCACAGAGCCATTCTGCGCCTGTCATATTTTGCGGCCAGATACTCACGGTAGGTTGTTTCGGGTGCGTCCCAGCCGAAATACTGCGCAATAGGCACATCATTTTCAGCGTGTAGCACAGGCGGCACAGAGGACGGCCAAAGGTATTCAGGCTCTTTTTTCTTTGAAAGAGTGCGGCGCATTTCACGCAGCGTGTTATTTAAGTTCGCTCGTGCGTCCTTTTCAGAGTGATAAATGGGGGTGTTAATCTCCATCTGGTTCTCCGCAAAATCTCTCGTCAGG
>NZ_CAKQVD010000053.1 GCF_934277605.1 uncultured Anaerotignum sp. | reverse complement strand
GTCAGCCCAAAGGCAAGCACTGCCCAAAGCAGCCTGCCGAGTACAATTTTTCCTTTTACCCGTACTTCAATATCCTCCACGGTTGCTTTCGTGAAGTCTCCTTTTATCTGTATATCATTACCGAATTTCGCCACCAGAATCCCTGCCAGACCGAGCAGATAGCCCGTTGTCGGCGGGTCTCCCGTCCCGATGGTCGCCTTCAAAAAGAAATCCCCCGGCAAAACGCCCTTCAGCAGCCGCTTCAGCAGCTTCCCGAATGCCTTGAAAATCTCTCTTTTCTCCTCTATACTCCAAAGCTCCTTCACGATGGGAGGAATCCTTGCTTCCTTCTTTTCCTTTTTTTCCTCCGGTTCCTCCCCCGTAAAGAAGTCCTCGTCCTCTATCTTCTTTTCAGGCTCCGTTATCTCCGAAAGCCTGACACGCCGCATGGTTTTCGGTTGTTTTTCCGCCATGCGCTGTGGTCTTGTCTGCTTTTTCGGCTTTTCCTCCGCCGCCTCCTGCTTGGGCGGCTCCTGTGCCTCCTGCGCGGAAGGCTCTGTCTTAGGCTCGCTCTGCTTGGGCGGCTCCTGTGCCTCCTGCTTTTCCGCCGTATGCAGCTCTGCCACCTGCGGTGCCTGCTGTCTTTTTTTCCTTTTCTGCCTTTTCTTCTTTTTCTCTCCGCCGATTAGGGTAAACCAAAGCACTCTAAGCCGCAGCCTGCTCCCCCTTTTCGTGCTGTAATCCCCCTCTGCCCGAATGGCACCAAGGAGCCAAGACACGCCAAAAGAGCCGCAGGCCTCCGCCGTTTTCTGCCCCTCCAGTCTGTATCTGATGGGCGAAAGCAGCACCAACAGCAGCGAAAGCAAAAGCAGAAGCAGCAGCACCAACAGCAAAATGCCGATTCCCTTTAAAATTCCGAATAAAATCAACCTTATCATAGCAATCCTTATCTATCTGCGGACAGAACGCCCGTCCTCAATCCGCTCTTTTCTCCTGCTCTGCGGCAAACAGGTCCTTCGGGTTGGCAGGGTTTCTCCCTGCCGCCTGTGCCTGCTCCGCCATAAAAAGCAGTAAATCCACCGTTTCCGCTCTGCCCATGGCAATCCCTGTGATTTTCGCAGGGCGGCTTTTGTTCCTCTCGTGAAACAGCTCGTGAGAGGAGAGCAGCTCCAGCCTGTTTTTATCCTCGAAATAGACAATGCAGTATAAATGCAGCACCGGAATCTCTCGTCGCAGGCTGTAAATAATGGTTTCCAAATCCGTCACGTTGCCGCCAACAAATAAATCCTCAATCAATTCCATAGCCCTGCAACCCCCTTTGTCCGTTTCCGAAAAATACTTATAGTTATCTAAAGTATACCATAAATTTCAAATAGGGAATAGGCATTTTCCTTCTTTTCAAAAAAAGAGCGTTTTACGTTTGAAGGGTACGCTCGGCTTACAGCTTCGCCAACGCCGTTTCCAGCTCCTCCAATCGCTCCAAGGGGTACCTCCGCAAAAGCTCCTTATATTGTGCCGCACTCAGCCCCGGTGTCTGCGTATAAATCGCAATCTTCCCCTCCACATCCGCCTGTGTAAATTTCAGCTTCAGCCGTAAAAAATCATCCTTTTGCATTTTTATCCTCTCCTTTTTTCTTCTGAAACAGCTCACGCAGTCCCATCAAAAGCAAAAAGCCGCCGAACAGCCGCTTTAAGCCCTCCGATTCCATGGAAACCGCCAAAAACGCCCCTGCTGCCGCCCCCAAAAGACCAAAGGCCGCCAAGGGCTTTGCCGTTTTCATATCCAGTGTGCCGTTTTTGCGGTGCGTCATCAGTGCCACAAGCGCCGTCGGTATAAAATAAAGCAAATTCACGCCCTGTGCTTGCTGTTGGCTGATCTCCGTCAAAAACAGCAGCGCCGGAATCAGAATCGTGCCGCCGCCAATCCCCATGCCGCTGATGATGCCCGCACAAAAGCCGATTGCCGCCACGCCCCACATCATAAAATCAACCTCACTGCCGCCGCCAGCATGAATACCCCGAAAATGCGGTGCAGCCATGTGCCGCTGATCCGCTTCAAGAGCCTTGCCCCCACAAAACCGCCTGCCACACCGCCTGCCGAGGCATAAAGCGCAATCTGCCAAACCGCCCCCAGCTCCGTTTTCCAAGCATAAATGCACAGGGAAAGCAGAGATAAGGGCAAAATCACCGCAATGGCCGTTGCGTGCGCCCGATGCTCCTCCACCTGCAAAAGCCGCTCCATCGCAGGCACCACAATTGTGCCGCCACCACTGCCGAACAGCCCGTTCGCAAAGCCCGTCACAATACCGATGGCAGTCCGTTTCCATTTTGTTTTCAAAATTGCCGCCCCCTTTCGCCCTTAGTATGAAAAAATCTCCTCTTTTTATCCCTCTCTTTTGTCCTCTCTCCAAAAACAAAAGGCGTGACCGAAAAATGTTCAGCCACGCCCCTTTTTTTACAGCTCTTAGTTCATTGCCTTATTTGTGTCTCCGATTTCCTTCTCTTTTGTCCGCTTTTCTGTCTGCTTTTTTCCGTCATCTGTCCGATTTTTTCTGTCATTTGTCCGATTTTCGCCCTGTTCGGACAGGTCGTCCCAAGCATTTCGCAGGTCCTGCGCCAAGCTGTCATCCCTCATGCCATAGGTGGTGTAATTCCCGCCGTTGTAGCCGTCCAGGCTTCTGCCGCCATTGATTCCATAGCCATCCCAATAGGCACCGTTCTCATAGCCGTTTCTGACGCCGCCAAGGTTCGCCCCTGCATTGTTTCCGCAGCCGCCAAGCATGAGCATAACCGCCGCAAATACAGTGAAAAGTCCTGCCTTTTTCGCAAGCATATGATCCCCTCCCGGATTGATTTTTGTTTTTTGCAATGCGTTTTGGATTGCTTTGTTATTGTTTCCGCTCCCGCCGAAAAAATCCCGTATTTCTCTGGCAAAGCCTGCAAATTTTGGCAAAAAAGGCGGAGAACCAAAGGTTTTCCATTCGTTTCGGCTATTCTGTGGTATAATACCCACAAGCAAAAAATAAAAATCAGAATTTTTGAAGCTTTGATTTTGATAAAGGAGTGTTCTTTTATGGCAAGCAGAAAAAGCGGTATCCTCCTGCACCCATCCTCTCTGCCGTCTCATTTCGGCGTGGGGGATTTGGGGCAGGCGGCATATACCTTCGTAGATAAGCTCTCAGAGGCAAACCAAGCCCTCTGGCAAATCCTCCCCCTTGTCCCGACGGATGCAGGCGGCTCGCCCTATTCCGGTGCCTCTGCCTTTGCCGGAAACCCTCTGCTCATCAGCCCTGAGCTGCTCTTGGCAGATGGTCTGCTTACCGATACAGACTTACGGCAGGCCTTCGTTCCCCCTGCCGCAAGGGTGGATTATGAAACGGCGGCAGCAGTCAAGCTGCCCCTTTTGGAGCAGGCCTTTCAAGCCTTTCGCAAGCAGGAGATGCCTGCGGATTTTGCCGCCTTTCGTGCGGAAAATGCCTTTTGGCTGGAGGATTATGCCCTCTATACCGCAGCAAAGCAGCATTTCCTTGCCGCCCGCACCAAAGAGGCGGATACAGCGAATTTTGATGCCTTCTGCGCAGAAGCGCCTGCCCTCCCCACCGAAAAGCTGCGGGAATATTATGACAACGCCTGCTGGGTATCCTTTCCTCGTGGATTAAAAAAACGAAATTCCCGCTCCCTGCAAAAATGGAAACGGGAGCTGGCAGAGCCTATCGAAAAGGAGATTTTCCTGCAATATATCTTCCAAAGGCAGTGGCAGGCAGTCAAGGCCTATGCCAATGCAAAGGGCATTTCCATCATCGGTGATACGCCCATTTTCGTCTCCTATGACAGTGCGGATGTGTGGGCAAATCAAGCACTCTTCCGCTTGGACAGCAAGGGCTTTCCCACCTGTGTGACAGGCGTGCCGCCCGATTATTTCAGCGAAAGCGGTCAGCTTTGGGGCAACCCGCACTATGCTTGGCGGGAGCATGAAAAAACAGGCTTTGCTTGGTGGCTTTCCCGTATCCAAAAAAACTTGCAGGCTGTGGACATTCTCCGCATTGACCATTTCCGCGGCTTTTCTGCCTGCTGGGAAATCGCCTTCGGTGCAACGGATGCCCGTGACGGTGCATGGGTACCCGCCCCCGGGAAACAGTTCTTCGCACTGCTGAAGGAAAGGCTGGGCGAGCCTCTCCCTTTGATTGCAGAGGATTTGGGCATTATTACCGAGGATGTTGCCGCCCTGCGTGACTTTGCCGGGCTGCCCGGTATGCGTATTTTGCAATTTGCCTTTGGACAGGAGAAAAACAATGCGTATCTCCCTCATTGCTATGAAAAAAATACCGTTGTCTATACCGGCACGCATGACAACGACACCACAAACGGCTGGTATCAAGCCGCAACCGAGCGTGAAAGGGACCACTACCGCCGCTATCTGAACGTGGACGGCTCCAATGCGGCATGGGATTTTATTCGCCTTGCGCTTTCCTCCCCTGCGGACACCGCCATTTTGCCCCTTCAGGATGTGCTTTCCCTCGGCACAGAGCATCGCATGAATATTCCCGGCACAACCAAGGGAAATTGGGGCTTCCGCTTTTCTTTCGATTGGTGGCAGGAGGGCTTCAGTGAGGGACTGCGCTATCTCTGTGATTTATTCGGCAGAAACGAAAGGACGGATAGAAACGAAACAGATTCCATGCGGTAAGTTGCTTTTCCATCCTCTTTGTGCTAAAGTTATGATGTAGAAATTTGTGCAAAAACCTTTTTTCAAAAAGGAGGAAAAAATATATGTGTGGCTTTTGCGGCTTTACCGGGCAGATTGCTTCGCCCGAAGAAATTTTGGAAAACATGAAAAATAAGATTATCCACAGAGGGCCTGACAGTGACGGTTCTCATCTGGATGACGGCATTGCCATGGGCTTCCGTCGGCTCAGCTTTGTGGATTTGGAGGGCGGCAGTCAGCCCATCTATAACGAAACAAAGGATATGGTAATCACATTCAACGGCGAAATTTATAACCACAAAGAGCTGAGAGAGGAGCTGCTTGCAAAGGGACATGTTCTGAACAGCAAGGCAGATACCGAGGTGCTTCTGCACGGCTATGAGGAATGGGGCGAGGCACTTTTGCAAAAGCTGCGTGGGATGTTCGCCTTCGTTATCTGGGATAAGAAAACGAAATCCATCTTTGGCGCAAGAGACTTTTTCGGCATTAAGCCCTTCTACTATACCGTTGCAAACGGCAACCTGATTTACGGCTCCGAAATCAAATCCATTTTGGCGCACCCCGATGTAAAAAAGGAGGTAAACCCCGTTGCACTGGAAAACTATCTGACCTTCCAGTACAGCGTTTTGGAGGAAACCTTCTTCAAGGGTATTTTCAAGCTGATGCCCGCACACTGCTTTACCTTTCGGGATGGCAAAATGGAAATCAAACGCTATTGGGAGCCTGTCTTTGAGGCTGACCGCAGCAAATCCCTGGAGCAATATGTGGATGAAATTGATGCCGCCATGCAGGATTCCATTCAGGCACACAAGGTTGCGGATGTTGAGGTTGGCTCCTTCCTTTCCAGCGGTGTGGACAGCTCCTATGTTGCCGCCTGCTTCCATGGGGACAAAACCTTTACCGTCGGCTTCGATTATGAAAAATATAATGAAATTGATTATGCAAAGGCATTATCCGAAAAAATCAATATCAAAAATTACAGCAAGCTGATTTCCAAAAAGGAATATTGGGATTCCATTCCCACCGTTCAATATCACATGGACGAGCCTTTGGCGGATGCCTCTGCCATTGCACTTTATTTTGTAACAAAAACCGCAGCAGAGCAGGTAAAAACCTGCATGAGCGGCGAGGGTGCGGATGAGCTGTTCGGCGGCTACAACATCTACCGTGAGCCGCATGACCTGCTTCCGCTGACACGCCTGCCCCGTCCGGTTCGCAAGGGCTTGGGGGCTGTGGCGCAAAAGCTGCCCAAAATGAAGGGGAAAAACTATCTGATTCGTGGCAGCAAGGATTTGCAGGAACGCTTTATCGGCAATGCCTTCATGCTCAATGAGGCGGAGCGTGAACGTATCCTCAAGCACCCCACAGGCAAATATCCCCACACTGCACTGACAAAGCCCTTCTATGATAAGGCGAAGGATTTGGATGATGTGACCAAAATGCAGTATATCGACATTCATTTCTGGCTGATTGGGGATATTCTTCTGAAGGCGGATAAAATGAGCATGGCGAACTCCTTGGAGGTGCGTGTGCCATTCTTGGACAGAGTGGTGTTTGATGTTGCACGCAAGCTGCCGACAGAATATAAGGTAAACAAGGAAAACACGAAATATGCCATGCGTCAGGCGGCGCACCGCTATCTGCCCGATATGGTTGCAGAAAAGAAAAAGCTGGGCTTCCCCGTTCCCATCCGCATTTGGCTGAGGGAGGAGCAATATTACAACATGGTGAAGGATGCCTTCCACAGCCCTGCCGCAGAGGAATTTTTCAAGGTTGATGAAATTATGAAATATTTGGACGAGCATAAGGCAGGCAAGGCAGACAACAGCCGTAAAATCTGGACGATTTATATGTTCTTGGTTTGGCATAAGCAATTTTTCGGCTAAGCCAAACACAGCCTTTTGCCTTATTTCAGACAGAAAAAATAACAAAAAACCGAACCCGCAACTTACTGATATAGTCCCCTTAGAGTAGACACTCGAAAGAGCAAAAATTTCGAGACTACAATAAGGGGGCTATATCATACCGAGGGTTCGGTTTTCTTTTTATGCCTGCTTTCTTTTGAAAATCTCCTTCCAATTCAAAACGGAGAACAAAACCGCACTGAATACCATCATGCCGCCCAACAGCACCCGCAGGGTAAAGGGATCGCCATAAAGCACCACGCCGCAGAAATACCCGATGACCGATTCCATGGAAAGCAGCACTGCCGAATGGGTATCGGAGGTATATCTCTGGGCGATGTTTTGCAGGGTATACGCCCCAACGGTATTCGCCAGCATGAGATATGCCATTGCACCAACGCCCGGCAACGGATACGCCTGCGGCCTGCCCTCAAAGAGCAGCGTTGCAGCCAAGGCAAGCAGCCCTGCCGCCAGATATTGATAAAAGGACATTGCCAAAGGGTTTACCTTTTTTGCACAAATGCCCGTTGCAACAATCAAAACAGAATACACCAAGGCAAACATAAGGGAAAGCAAATCCCCCAGCTCTATGCGCAAGGCACCGTTAAGCGAAATCAAGCCAATGCCGCACAGCGCCAATATGCCTGCGGCAAACGCCTTCGTCTGCGGACGCTTTCGCAGAATCAGCCAAGAAACAAACGGCACAATGACCACATAGCTTGTAATCAGAAAAGCCTGTTTGGAGGGTGTGGTATAATGCAGTGCGATAATCTGCAAGGGCTGTGCCAAAAACAGCAAGCCGCCCAAAATGGCGCCTGCACGAATATCCTCCCTTGTGCTGCTTCTGACTGCACGGCGAAACAGCAGCCCCATCCAGACTGCTGCCCCCAAAAAGCGCACCGCCATAATCCAAAAGGTCGGGAACACATTTGCCGCTATATCCCCTGCGACAAAGCCCATACCCCAAAAGGTTGCCGCCAACAGCAAGGCACCGTCCGCCAACAGCATTTTCTTCTTTTCTTCCATCTCTTTTCCTCTTTCCCGCAAAAAGGGAGAAGGATTCCCCCTCCCCCTTCCAAATGAGTAACAACGTGCTTCCGTATGAAAAACAGAGCCGCTGTTTCCCCTCGGAAGCTCCACCAAAGCATACCACGTTTATTCTCGGTTTTCAATATATTTTACGGTGTTAATTATGTTGAACGACAGATATCTTTTCGGCAAGCAAAAAGCCCTCAAAAGAGGGCTTTATAGGGTGTCGAAATCAGTTTTTCGGTTTATGCAATCTCTGCAGCCTTTGCTTCAATATCCTTATCCAAGGCAGCTATCTTTTCCTGTGCGGCCTGCAGGCTGTCTGCCTTCACGCCGATATAGAATTTCAGCTTCGGCTCTGTGCCGGAGGGGCGGATACATACCCATGTGCCATCTGCCAAGGTATAGTGCAGCACATCGGAAACGGGCAGAGGACTGCCGCTTTCTTCCCCTGTCAAGAGATTTTTGAACACCTGTGTTTTATAGTCCTTCGCAACAGCCACAGCACAGCCGCCGAATTTTGCAGGTGTATGCTCACGAAAGGCTTCCATGATACGCTGAATCCGCTCCATGCCCTCCAAGCCCTTCATGGTCATGGATTTTACATGGTCCAGATAATAGCCGTAGGTTTCATACAGCTTCAGCAGTGCTTCATACAGCGTCATGCCCTTTTCTTTATAATATGCCGCCATTTCGCAAACCAAAACTGCCGCATAGACACCATCCTTATCTCTTGCATAGGTGCCTGCCAAGCAGCCATAGCTTTCCTCAAAGCCAAAAAGATAGGTATGCGCACCGGTTTCCTCAAAATTCTTAATCTGCTCGCCGATAAACTTAAAGCCTGTCAGCACATCGATTTTTCCCACACCATACGCCTCGCAGATGGGGGCAATCATTTCTGTGCTTACAATGGTTTTGACAACCACGCCGTTTTCTGCCAATCTGCCCTGCGCCTTTCTGTGAGAGAGGATATAATCGGTTGCCAAGGCACCCACCATATTGCCTGTCAGCGCAACAAAATTGCCGTTTTCATCCTTCACCATAGCACCCATGCGGTCACAATCGGGATCGGTGCCAATCAGCACATCCGCATCCACCTCTGCCGCCAGCTTTTTCGCCAATGTGAACACCTTGACATCCTCTGGGTTGGGATAATCCACAGTGGAGAAGGAGGAATCGGGCTGCTCCTGCTCCTTCACGATAAAGACATTCCGAAAGCCTGCCTTTGCCAGATTGCGGCGAACCGGCAGATTGCCTGAGCCATGCAGGGGGGTATAAACGATATTCAGCTTATCTCCCATGCGGGCAAGCATTTCCGTATCCATCAGCTGTGCCTGCACGTTTCTGTCAAACGCTTCGTCCACTTCCTCTCCAATGAAGGAATACAGCTTTTTCTCCATCGCCTCTGCCTTATCCATGCGCTGAATTTGTCCGAAGTTTTCCACTGCATTGACCTCTGTGATAATGCCCTTATCTCTGGGGGCAACCACCTGTGCGCCATCTGCCCAATATACCTTATAGCCATTATATTCGGGAGGGTTATGGCTTGCGGTCAGCACCACCCCTGCCGTACAGCCCAGCTCTCTGACTGCAAAGGAAAGCATGGGAACGGGGCGCAGAGAGGGATACACATACGCAGGAATCCCGTTTGCCGCAAAAATCAGCCCTGCCACCTCTGCAAATTCGGGAGACATGAAGCGGGAATCGTATGCAATCGCAACGCCCTTTTGCTGTGTGCCTTCTTTTTTGATATAGTTTGCCAAGCCCTGAGAGGCCTTGCCGACAGTATAGCGGTTGAGTCTGTTGCTGCCGTTGCCGATAATGCCACGCAGGCCGCCTGTGCCAAATTCCAATTCCTTAAAAAAGCGTTCCTTGATTTCGTTTTCATCCGTAATGCTTCTTAATTCAGCTTTTGTTTCCTCATCAATAAAGGGATCGTCCAACCATTGTTGATATCTTACACGATAGTCCTCCATATTATTTCCTCCTTGCGATTTTTTTATCTGATTTCCATGTGCTTATTCCAAGGACGCATGGATTGTCGCTGTTGCGGATTGAATTTGTATGCTTTGCTTATAGCTTTGATATCCATTCTTTTCCACCATGACATTATAGGAGCCATAGGGCAGGTTCACCTGCATGGGTGTGACGCCATATTCCTCGCCGTTCACGGATACCCATGCACCCTCCACATTCGCCGTAACCGTCAGCGTGCCATACTGCACATCTCTTTGCAGCTCCGCAGTTACGTTCAGCGTATCCTGATTCAGCGTGACGTGCTGATTCCATTCCGCATAGCCGTTTTTCAAAATAACCAAATCATATTCGCCCATCGGCATGACCGCAGGGCTTTCTGCCACTGCACCGTTGATATAAAGCTTATAATCCTTCACATTGGCATTGACGATAATCACGCCCATTTTTTCCTGCGCCTTGGAAAGATCATAGACCGTTTCCTCTCCTGCCTCTACCACAATGGCATCCTTTCTTGTTTCGATATTGGAGCCGCTGACCGTAACGGTGTGGTGTCCCTCGGCGGCAACAAGCTGCATACCCTCCGCAAGAGTGACCTCATCCGCCTCATCCAATTGGATTTTGCCGTTTTTGATGGTATCGGCATTTTCCACCACGATATACCCATGAGATGTCTGCACCTCCACCGCCCAGACAGTGCCCTCTGCCATTTTCAGCAAAAGGGTATCACATGGCTCTAAATCCTTATCGGTAATCTCCTCTCCGTCATAGAAGAACATGCTCTCCTTATCATAGGAATAGGAAAGCTTTTCCTCCTTATTGGAAAGCGTCCTTTTTTTGCGGTTGACCGTCAGCCCCGTTACCTCCTCGGTTTCAATGGCTCGGCTGCTATAATCAATGCTTTGCAGGGTTTTGCCGTCCTTCTCAAGCTGTGCGGCAAGAAGATCACCCTCCGCAAGCGCCGCCTTGGAAACGGTACGCCCGCTTGCATCCGTCATTTTTGTTTTTTCCGTCAGATAAACGGTTTTTCGCTCGCCCTGTGCGATATCATACACCAGATATTCGCCTTTGCCACGGTCTGCCTGAACCAAGAAGGGCGTACCCTCCTCCGAAACCGTTACGGACGGCGTTTTTGCGGGATGAAAGCTGCACCACACCAAAGAAAACCCGACGATACACGCAAGGATTGCCAAAACAATGACCAAGCCAACGGTTTTTTTATTCAGCCCAAAGGATTCACCAAGGGCAAAAATGCCGCCGCCCCCTTCGCAGTCCTCCGCATCCTCTTCATCCTCCTCCGCATCATCCCACGCTTCCTTCTCAGAGGTGGGGAAAACGCCTGTTTTTTTGGTTTCGCCCAAGGCATCCTCGAGAGCCTCTGCATCTGCAAGGGTATCCACAAGGGCATCCTCTGTATTTTCTTCCGACGGCTCGGGGGTTTCAAATTTTTCCGATTCAAACGCATTCAAAAATTCGTTTGCATCCCCCAAATCATCAGCCTCATCTTTTTTCTTTAATTCCTTTACCTTATCGTTGATTGCATCCAAACGGACAGTGGAACCAAAGTCCCGTTCATTTTCCTGAAAATGATAATCCTTCATCCGTTTCTCCTCCTTCGGGGAAAATTTTGCAGATTCCTTCATCTTCTATTTTAATCCCTTGGCAGAGAAGTTGCAACAAAAAAAGAAAGAAGGCTGTTATTTGCTTTTAACAGCCTCCTGCCAATATGCTTTTCAGCCTTGTTCCGTTCAGCTCCTCCCTTGCCGCTGCCGCAAGCCGCTCCTGCATGGCAGGGGAGACGCACGTTCTGCGCCGATTATAATATTCATTGATGAGCCGCAAAAATTTTTCGGGATAGAGCAGCATCCCCTGCAAAAGCGTAATATCCTTTGCGGAAAGCGGGCAGGCTTTGCCATATCGCTCCAGCATGGCAAAAACACCTGCCGCATTGCCCTGCGTTTTCTTGAAATAGCGGCGGATATAGGCGGCAAAATCCGCCAAGGGCAGCTCTGTGATACATTTATCGAAATTGCCCACAAAAATCCGTCCGTCTGTCTCCTGCCGCAACGCCTCCCCCTTATACGCATTGTGGCAAAAGCCGCCCACCTGCTCCGCCTGTGCCACTGCCGCCTCATAGCCGCCCTGCCGAAGCAGCTCCTCCGCCTCTGCCGCACGCTCCATATACGACTCATAATATTGCAGCAGCAGCAAATCAATGGCATCATAGCTGCCCCGCTTATCATTGCGGCGGCGTACCTTCGCAAGCTCCCCCCGCCGTTTTGCATAAAGCTGTGGCAGGCGGTTTTTCTCCCAATGCGCCGCCTCGCTTTTCAGTCCCTTTGCCGCATGGTGCATTTCGCCCAGCACCTCTGCGCCACGCAAAAAGGTCTCCTCGCAATCCTCCGGCAATGTCCCCTGCGGAAGCACATCCTCAAGGATATAAAGCGTTCCCTCCTGCCGATAAAACGGCTCTCCCTCCAGCGTCGGATAGCAGCGGCTGATATTGGAAAAGCCGTTTTCCCGCAGCTGTGCCTTCACATCATACGCAAGGCGCAGGCTATCCATGCTGCCCCGCGGCTTCTTCAGCTCCCTCAGCCCCTGCTCTGTGCGGCAGACCAGACCTGTCCTTGTTCTTGTGGCATGGCGCAGCCGCAAGCCATAGCCTTCCCACATGATTTTTTCGTAAATCTCCTCCATACTCATTCCCCCTGCCTTACACGACCAAACATCGTCTCTGAAACATTCTATGGAAGAAGGACAAAAAAAAGAACCATCCCCCCGAAACGCAAGAATCGTTCTCAAAAATCAAAAAGAAATAAAAAAACGGAATGAACCGACGCAAAGTCAACCCATCCCGCTTTCTCAAGCTGCGCCTTCAGGGACTCGAACCCTGGACCCACTGATTAAGAGTCAGTTGCTCTACCAACTGAGCTAAAGGCGCTTATGTTTTTTGCAATTCCTAACTGCAAGAACTATATTATCACGAAGTTGTACTCCTGTCAACAACATTTTTAAAATTTTTTTATTTTTTTAAAAGAATTTGTTTTTGACAAAAAATGCGAAATTCCTCTTGCATACATCTGCCTTTTATGTTATGGTTGAAATGTGAAAAATATAACGTGATTCTTCGGGGCAGGGTGCAATTCCCTACCGGCGGTAACAGTCCG
>NZ_CAKQVD010000052.1 GCF_934277605.1 uncultured Anaerotignum sp. | reverse complement strand
AAAAATTGCCGCTTCGTCAGCTCCGCAAGGAATCTGTCTCCACCCCTGCAAAAATCGACCAAATACAATGGCTCAGATGATAACAGAACACCTTTTTTGAGCCTCCCGGGCTTCGGCAGATGAATGATACATTGATTCTTCATCTTTACCCCCTATGTAACAAGCTGCGAAATATCAATCCCTGCTAAATCGGCAATTGCCCGCAGGTGCTTGATTCGGAATTCGCCGGGGTCATTGATGTGTTCGTTTAGCGTTGATAAACCAATCCCTATCTGCTGACATAACTCCGCTTTCGGAATCCCGATGACCCGAATCCACTTCTCAACCTCTCCGCTCATCAGCGCATCTCTGCGTTGGGCGGGACTGGTTTTTCTCGGTGCTTGCTTAGCCATAAGCATACCTCCCTTCGCTTGACATTCCTCTCCATTTTTCTTATGCTGAAAAGAAAAAGGAGTTGATTTTATGAATCAAGAGTTATTTTCTGCACTTGTCGGCTGTTTTTCTACCCTTGCAGGCGTTTTCGTTGGCAGTGCTTTATCTCGCAAAAACGCAGAACATCAAGAGAGAATCCGCTTGCTTGCGGAATTTTATGCGGAAGTGTTTACGCAATTTTCCGAAACCATTCCGTTTAATGACAAAAGAAAATGCCTTTTGCTTATAAGCAGTCTTGAAAAAATAACACTTCTATGTTCTGCGGAATCCGAAAAAAATGTTACGGATTTAATCTGCTTGATTACCAGTGGAAATGCCGCACCAGAAGATTACAACAGAGTTTATCGCCAACTCAGAAAATCAGCCAAGAAGGAAATGAGCAATAGATATTGCCGTTAAAATCTCTCCGACATGGCGAAGATACTCGCTGATGCACATGATTACATAGTCCTTATCCATCTATTCCACCCCCCTTAGCTTGCGTTCTTATCTTCTTTAATACCGAACAATTCGCTTCGCTTGACATTTTTCTCCATCTTCCTTATTCTTAAAAAGAAAGGAGTTGAAAAAGAACATGATTCACTTTGATAAAAAGACCTATAAAACCCTCAAAAAAATATACGATGCCGATGATAAAGGTGTTCGTTGGGGCGATCTTCGCAAAATATTTGGCGATGATGGCTTGCACTCCATTCTTTGTGACTTTGATGCAGAGTTATATACCGTCAATATGGACGAAGATGGTAATTGGATTACCTTGAACTGTAAACCGTTGCGTACCAGCGATAATTTTCGAGCATACATTACCCCGAAGGGGGGCGAATTTATCTGGAAACGGATTATCCAATTCCGCCGCTGGGTCATTCCTACTATCATCTCTACGGTTGCCTTTTTTGTGAGCGTTTTGTCCCTCATTTTCACAATAAACTGTGACAGAATTATAAAGGTCCTACTGCTATAAACCACAAAATAGCTATAGCAAGAGTGTTCAAAGCAGAAAGTACAATTACAGCTTTGAGGATTCTATCAACCTTATCATTCCGGATTCTTTGCCAACCGCGTACTACATCCATAAAATACATGGTTGGCAATTTCACTCCCTCGTGTTCAACAAAGAGTTTTTCTTTTTCTCTAACTTCCATACGATACCTCCTCTTAGCTTGCGTCTTTATCACATTCGCCTTCTTTGTACATAATCTGCTCTTTTGTCATATCAGGGAAAAAAATCTTTTGCATATCCTCTACTTCTTGATATGTAAAAGGTGTTATCCCTTTCAATTTGTTGTAAAAGCATCTTTGAGAAATCCCAAGTCTGGATGCCATTACCTTTTTCTTGATTCCTCTTGTTGCAATTTTTTCTTCCATCTTTGGGTATACACAATTCATTTTCTCACCTCCATAATTTCCAAATTTGGAATTTATGACTTAATATTATATCCATTTTTGGAATTTGTCAACACCTAAAATTAAAAAATATTTCCGTTTTTGGAATTTTTATTCTTGACTAAGTGGAAATATAATGCTACAATTTGCCTTAAAGAGGTGAAAAAAATGGGACTGGAAAAAATAAACGATATGCGAAAACATATCGGAATGAGTATCGACGAATTAAGCGAAAAATCCGGTGTGCCTAAAGGTACTCTAAGCAAAATCACCGCGGGCATAACCAAGAACCCCAGTATAGATACTGTAAAAGCAATCGTTCATACAATGGGTTTTACTCTTGATGACTTAGATGATTTTCCTCGCTCAAAAAGCGGAAATGACCTATCCGCTGAAAATATGGAACTCCTTAAAAAATATAGCAATCTTGACGCACACGGAAAAAAGATAGTTGATTTTGTTTTAAACGAAGAATCTGAGAGAAGTAACTCCAAAAAAGGGATTCCGGATCTTATGTATGATGATTACGAACTTTCGAGTACCATACAAAAGGCAGCGCAAACACCTGCGCCTTATACCAAAGACTAAATAAAAAATCCCCCTGCGGCACTGTCGCACCACAAAGGGAAAGAAATTTATCGCAAGAAAAAAGCAGGTTATATTTCAAACCTACTTTTTCCTAATGGTGGATAAAAATGGTGAGGATGGTAATAAATTAATTTCTTTCCATAACCAATGAGTTTGCCGCCTCATTGTTCCTCAAAAGGTACATTTTTATCACCCAATGACGATTTCATTAATTATTATAATACAAATATATGCAAGTGTCAAGTTTGAGACCATCCCTTCGCCTTTGTACCACAACAATACAGGGTTTTCATAAGCTACGCTGGCGAAAAGGCGGCAACCTCCGTGTTGTCAACCAAAAGCTATCGTATAGCCTCAAACTTATTTAGTTATTTAAATAACATTAACACTACCATTGTAACGTCTAAAAGAACACTTACAAACTCGAAATCAGTCATTGGTATTTATGTACCTTTCACCTGTATCCAGAAGGTAAGATTGATTATACCATAAAAATGTCAAAAAATAAAGGGGGTACAATATATCCTGTGGATAACTTTTTGAACCACAAAATATAAATTTCCCCCTACAGTACCGCGAATACTGTAAGGGGAAAAGAAAGTCGTTGCCTAACAACCCTCCAAACAGAAAATATCACAATTCGTGAATATTGTCAAATTAAGGAGGGTAAATCATGAAGAAAGAAAAGCCAACAACAAAAACCTGTAAACACTGCAAAGCGGAAATACCTATTGACGAAAATGTATGCCCGAACTGCAGCAAGAAGCAATCAAAGGGTCGCCTCATTGCAACCATTGCTGTGGTAGTGGTTATTGCAGTTCTCGCAATGCCGTTTGGTGGCAGTGATGATGCGGGGAAAAACGAAAGCAAGCAAACAGGAACAACCCAAGCGAACACAAAAAACAATAAAACTCCAAGCGAAACCGATATTCAAAAAGCCATTGATACGGATAGTACCATTTTCGGCTTAGTTGAAACATCCGAAAATCTGATAGACACATTGTTAATCGCTGTTTCTGATACACAGTCTGGAACCACAACCACACTCGATGTATATGATATGTCGGAGGATGTGCGTTACTCCCAGCACAACCTTTCTTCACAGCTTCCAAAGAAGGATGGCATAAATGATGATTATGTGGATGCGGCAGAAAACTACATCCTTAACAGCATGATGATTGCAAGGGATATGCACGCCTATCTGGATAAAAACAAAATGGATGATTTGTCTGACTACAAGAAAAGAGTTGAATCTCGCCAAAGTTACACCTTGTCTGTTGTTTCTGCCAGAATGGCATATCTTTCCGCCGCAAGCGTACCAGAAGATAAAATTAACGAAATTTTCGGAACAAATTCTGATGCAGAATAAATAAAAAAATCCCCCTTCCCGCTACCAACAGGAAAGGAGATTTCAGGCGGTCTTTTGATATACCACCAAACGCAAATTTATTATATCACATGACCGTCTTTTTTAACATACCTAAAATGAAAAAAAGGAGGTCTTTTTATGCCAAACGCTAAACGTCTACCCTCTGGTAACTGGCAAGTAAAGGTTTACAGCCATACAGAATATGTAGATGGGAAACCGAAACGCATCCGAGAATGCTTTACAGCAGCAACTAAAGCCGAAGCGGAATATCAGGCGGCACTATTCAAAAGGGAAAACAAAAGAAAAGCCGACTGTGATTTGACGTTGGGGGATGCAATGCAGGGCTACATCGACAGCAAGGATGGTATCCTTTCCCCTGCTACGATTCGTGGGTACAAATCCATGAAGCGTGTTTACCTGCAGGAGCTGCAGAAAATGAGCCTGTATAAAATCAAAAATCTGGACATCCAAATTGCCCTAAACCATGAGAAAAAGAAATCTGACCTCTCCGCCAAGACTATGAAAAATATTGCGGGGTTTGTTTCCGCCTCCATTGGTCTGTACAGAGAGGATTTTCGATTTAAGGTTACCCTGCCGGAAAAGGAGCGTTATGATTACTACTTGCCAACACAGGACGATATAACGGCTCTGTTAGCCTACACAGAGGGAAAAGAGTTGCATACGGCTATTTTATTGGCTGCTTGTCTTGGACTCCGCAGAGGCGAAATCTGCGCCCTCAAATGGAGTGATTTCGACTGGAAACGAAAAGAAGTGAAAATCAATAAGGCAACCGTCCTCACAGACGAAAGTGAATGGAAAGTGAAAAATCCTAAGTCCTACGCCGGAAACAGAGTGCTTTCTTTATCAGACGGTCTTATCGCCGAATTGAAAAAAGTAAGCTCTAAGGGAAATGTCATCCAAGCAACGCCCACACATATCTCCCACCGCTTCAGATGGGCCGTTAAGGCTCTTGGTCTTGAACATTTCCGTTTCCATGATTTACGGCACTTTAATGCTTCTCTGATGCTGTCGGAAGGAATACCGGATAAATACGCCATAGAACGTATCGGTCATTCTACTACAACCATATTGAAATCCGTCTACCAGCACACGGAAGATAAAAAAAGGAATGAGGTCAACGCCGCAATGAACCACTGCATTGATACATTCCTAAGTGTTCATAAGTGATAACGTATGCACTCAAATGTGCACTCAAAAATGAAAAAACCCCGAAAATTCGGGGTTTACAGCAAGCTGCTAACGGGATTCGAACCCGTGACCTCCGCCTTACCAAGGCGACGCTCTACCTACTGAGCCATAGCAGCAAAGGTTGATAATAACTATCAGCCTGTCTATATTACCATATTCCTTCTGCTTCGTCAAGATTTTTTTCTTCTAAAAAATGCTCTAATTTTTTCTTAACCCGCTGCAGTGCGTTATCAATGGATTTTTCGGGCTTATCCAAAACGTGTGCAATTTCAAAATAGCTTCTGCCCTGCAGATAAAGCACAAGCACTCTGGTTTCAAAGCTGCTCAGCTTTTTCATCATTTGATTTTCGAGAAAGCTTTTGTTTTCCCGCCCGATGAACAGCACCTCCGGATTCAGCAGGGCGCCGCTCTGCAAAAGATCCATATAGGTCTGCTCGGATTCCTCTTCATAAACCGGTTTATTCAAAGAAACATAGGAATTGAGCGGCTGATGCTTTTGTCTGGTTGCCGCCTTGATTGCCGTAATCATTTGGCGATTGACGCAAAGCTCCGCAAAGCTACGGAAGGATGCGTTTTTTTCTTCATTATAATCCCGCACAGCCTTATACAAACCAATCATCCCCTCTTGGATGATATCCTCATTATCCGCACCAATCAAAAAATAGGCTCTGGACTTTGCACGCACCAAAAATTTATATTTATCGAGAAGATAATCCTGTGCCGCCTCATCTCCGCCCTGTGCCAGCAGCACCAATTCCTCATCCCTGATTGCCGCATATTTTTGTTCTTTCATTGTTTCTGCCATAAGAATATTCTCCGTTGTTATTATTTCTTCCGCCGCAATGCCTCAAACCACGCCAAAGCCTCCTCATCCAGATGGTCTGCCAAAATATTGTTTTTCGGCGGTCTGTTCCGGATAAAGCGCTCCCTCAGCTCTGTTTCGGCAGCCTGCACCTCGTTCAAAAGCTCTCTCGCTGTCATGCGGATTGCTCCCTGCCCATGAATAATCAGCTGCTCCAAGCCGTCCCCTGTGGCAACCCGCACCTTATAATGCTTCGGCATGGAGGTTACCACGCGTTCAATATAATGGTCGGCGGTTTCCGCCTCCTTGGTGTAGACCACAAAAATATTGTTATATTCATACACCGTACCGATGTTGCCCTTTACCAAATAGCCGTCAAACACAAGAATGACGGTTGCTTTTTTTGTACCCTTATAATTCGAGAGGATATCTATTAGCCGCTGACGCGCACTTTCCAAGCTGACTTCCTCCATCAGCTCACGCAATTCACTCCACGCATGGATGATATTATAGCCATCCACCAGCAAAAATTCCCTTGCCAACAGAATCCTCTCCTTTCTCTCCGGGAGACGCTGTCCCCCGAACCCCCAGCCAAGGGAGTGACTCCCTTGGAACCCGATACCGCAGCACCAAGTATTGGTGCTGCAAAATCAAGGCAAGCATACAATCCTCACAAGGGATATGGAACAATGTCATTAAATCATTACTTGCTGTAATTTCTCTGACGCACAACCTCATACATCAAGAGTGCCGCCGCAACAGAGGCGTTCAGAGAAGAAATTTTCCCATACATCGGGATGGATGCAGTGAAATCGCATTTTTCCTTGACCAGACGGCTGACACCCTCGCCCTCACTACCGATGACCAAGCCGATCGGCCCCTTCAGGTTGGTATCGAAATGGTCTGCCTCGCCCATATCCGCACAGGCAAACCAAAGCCCCTCCTTCTTGAGCTGCTCCATGGTTTTCACGATATTTGTCACCCTTGCCACAGGCATATATTCAATGGCACCTGCGGAGGTTTTGCCGACAGTTGCATTCAGCCCGACAGAGCGGCGCTTGGGGATAATCACACCATGCACGCCCGCACATTCCGCTGTTCTGAGAATTGCGCCAAGGTTATGCGGATCTGTGATGCCATCCAGAAGGATGATAAAGGGATCCTCTTCCTTTGCTCTTGCCGCCGCAAGAATATCCTCCACCTCAACATAATCATGTGCGGAAACCAAAGCAATCACACCCTGATGATTCTTTGTCTGGGAAAGCTCGTCCAGCTTTTGTCTGCTTGTTTCCTGAATGAGTACGCCTTTTTCCGCCGCCTGTGCAACAATGCGTTTGATTGTGCCCTCAACATTACCCTTCTGCACCAATATTTTCTCAATATCTCTGCCGCTGCGCAGCACCTCCAGCACAGCATTTCTGCCTTCCAACTGGTTTTCGTTAAATTCTTTTTTTCTTTCTCGTTCCAAGGGATGCCCTCCTCGTATTTTTTATGTGATAAAATAATACGGCATAAAGCCGAGGGGACGTTTAGAGCTATGCCCTCTCCCTTCGGCTTTGTTTTGCAATTACTTTTCCAATTTTTCTGCCATTCCAAGCCTGAAAAGCTCCACCGCACGTTCCTTTTCTCCCTTCAGATAAAGGTAGCCGAACAGTGCCTCTAAGCCTGTGGCATGGCGATAATCCATCAAATCGGCATTTTTGGGTACAGTGAAGGATTTTGCATTGCGCCCCCTGCGGAACACATCCGCCTCCTCCTCCGTCAGCACCTCCTGTATCCGATAATACATCTGTGCCTGCGCCTTTGCATTGACCATATCTCTCGCCTTTTTATGCAGCCTATTCACAGGGGCATTGCCGTCTGTCAAAACGGTCAGCCGCACCAAAACCTCAAACACCGCATCCCCGATATGTGCAAGCGCAAGGGAATTATACTCTCTCGGATTCAGCACGCCTTTTCCGCCCAATACAAGCTCAAGTTCGTTTAAATTCATAGCTTAGCCTCTGAACCACTGTACGCCCTGACGGGTATCCTTGATTGTGATGCCCATAGCCGCCAGCTCCTCTCTGATTGCATCTGCCTTTGCAAAATCCTTTGCCTTTTTCGCCTCTGTTCTTTCGGCAATCAGTGCTTCGATTTTTGCAACATCCTCATCGGATACTGCTTCCTCTGCCACTTCGGCAACGCCCAAAACGCCGCACAGATGGTCGAGCATATCCTGAATTTTCTCTGCAAATTCCTTGGAAGCGCCTGCCTTGATTTCCGTATTGGAGAAACGCACCAGCTCATAGATTGCGGAAACGGCATCTGCTGTGTTGAAGTCATCATCCATTGCAGCCTCAAACTGCTCCTTATAGCCGTTCAGCTCTGCTTCCTTTGCGGCCTCCTCGGCTGTCATTTTGGTATCTGCCACATTTTTGATGTAGAAATTCAGTTCTTTTCTTGCGTTTTTGATTCTTTCCAGACCGTTCTGGCAAGCCTTCATCAGTTCATCACTGAAGTTGATGGGGCTTCTGTAATGACCGTTCAGAATGAAGAAACGGATTACCTCATACGGGAAGTGCTTTGCGATATCTCTTACGGTGAAAAAGTTGCCCAAAGATTTAGACATCTTTTCGTTGTCAACAGTGATAAAGCCGTTGTGCAGCCAATATCTTGCAAAGGTGCAGCCGTTTGCCGCCTCAGACTGTGCAATTTCATTTTCGTGATGAGGGAAAATCAAATCCTCGCCGCCTGCGTGGATATCAAAGGTATCCCCCAGATGATGCTTGGACATAACGGAGCATTCAATGTGCCAACCCGGTCTGCCTTCGCCCCAAGGAGATGTCCAGCTGGGCTCGCCCTCTTTTTTGGGCTTCCAAAGAACAAAGTCTGTCGGATTTTTCTTTGCATCATCCACGGTTACACGCTCGGAAGCACCGGCAATCAGCTCATCCAGATTCTTTCTGGAAAGCTTGCCGTAATCGGAAAATTTCTTTGTATCATAATATACTGTGCCATTGTCCTCATAAGCAAAGCCCTTATCAATCAAGGTCTGCACCATTGCAATAATGCCATCCATTTCCTCAGTCACACGAGGGTGTACGGTTGCTCTTTTTACATTCAAGCCATCTGCATCACGGAATGCCTCCTCGATGTATTTATTGGAGATTTCCGCCATGGTTTTGCCTTCCTTGTTGGCTCTGTTGATGATTTTATCGTCCACATCTGTGAAGTTCTGCACATAAGTCACTTCATAGCCCTTATATTCCAGATAACGTCTTACTGTATCAAAAACAACGTAAGGTCTTGCGTTGCCGATATGGATGAAATCGTACACTGTGGGGCCGCAAACGTACATTTTTACTTTGCCTTCCTCCATGGGTACAAATTCTTCCTTTTGTCTTGTCATGGTATTATATAATTTCATGGGAATCCACACCTTTCCTTCTTCTCGTTTATCATAATAGTATACCACAAAACGCTGTGCTTTGCCGTAAAATTCTCTGTTTTTTCAAGAAAAACCTGCGTTTCTTAAATTGCCCTTCTTTTGATATGGCCTGTGAGCTGTTCGGGTGCAACGGGCGGAATCCGCACGCCATCCTTACGCACAATCATAACCGGAGAGCCAACCGCCGTAACATTGGGAGGCAAATCCTGTGTTACCACAGAGCCTGCACCGATTTTTGTATTCTCGCCGATGGTAACAGGGCCTAATACAATCGTGCCTGCACCAATCATTACATTATCCTCAACCGTCGGGTGACGTTTGTTTTTCTGCTTGCCTGTGCCGCCCAAGGTTACCCCATGATAGAGCATTACGTTATCGCCGATTTCTGCGGTTTCCCCGATGACAATGCCTGCACCGTGGTCGATAAAGAAACGCTTACCGATGGTTGCACCGGGATGAATTTCAATCCCCGTCAGGAAACGGGAAAGCTGTGACACAAAGCGTGCCGGCACCAACAGACCTTTTTTATACAGGCTGTGCGCAATGCGATGGTTTACAACTGCCCAAAAGCTTGGGTAAAGCAATACCTCAATGGCACTTTTAAAGGCAGGGTCCTTTTCTTTTATCACTGCAACAGATTCTTTCCAAAATTCCTTCAACATATCAAATTCCTCCTCATACGATTTCCATGTGCTTTTGCCGATACGCCCTGCTGCTTACACAGAGGGCTTGCTACACACTTCATGTCGTCTCTGCTCTTTGATAGATTGCTTGCACAGGCAGCCAATCAGCCCCCTATTTCCGCTTTTCTCCTTCCAAGAAGCCATCTGGCTCACCTCCCTTTTGGAATGACATATTTGTCCTTCTGCTCATTTTTTTGTAATAAAAAACGCCTTTGCAAATGCTGCAAAGACGAAAAAATATCGCGGTTCCACTTTACTTAGACGGCATCTAAAAATACCATCTCACCTCAATGACTGTAACGGTGTCAACGGATACAGACTACTCTCAGTTCGCCCGTTCAGTTCAGGAACGCACTTCATCCTCCTCCAAGCTGTAAGCGGCTTACACCCAATGTATATTAAGGTAGTGACAGTCAAATCTATGCCAAGCATAAACTCAAATCTCACCGCCTTGCACCAAGGCCGCTATTCTCTGTCAGGCGGAACGGAAATCATCATTTCCAAGAGGATTACTCTTTTCCATCATCACTTTTTTCTTATTTTTCCTCCAACAGACAAACTGCAGAGGCTGCAATGCCCAAGCCTGCACCGGTAAACCCAAGCCCCTCCTCCGTTGTTGCTTTCACATTGACCTGCTCAAGCGAAATTTGAAGGGTTTCGGCAATATTCTGCCGCATTTGTTCGATATGCGGTGCCATTTTGGGTTTTTGTGCAATAATTGTCGCATCGACATTTATTATACAATATCCTTTTGCCAAAATCAAGCCTAAAACGCAGGATAATAATTTTCTGCTGTCTGCGCCTTTATATTGCGGATCCGTATCGGGAAAATGCTTCCCAATATCGCCCAAGGCAGCCGCACCCAACAACGCATCTGCAATGGCGTGCAGCAGAACATCCGCATCGGAATGTCCCAAGAGTCCCTTTTCATAGGGGATTTTCACACCACCAATGATACAATCTCTGCCTTCTGCTAATTTATGCACATCATAACCGGATCCGATTCTCATGCTTTTCTCCTTTCAATATATGCAAAGAGGGAAAATAAATTTCCACATCCTTTATCCTTGTTTTTCGTATTTGGAATATTTTCCATTCCAAATAATATCCCGATAATTTTTTCGGTCTGTATCGCCTTCTGTGCTAATACAAAGGATACGACTGTTTTCATCCAATTTCAACTGTTTTTTCCAATCCTGCAATGCAGGATCCATCAAAATATGCGCCACGCAGCCAAAGCCTGCCGCACCACTTTCCCCGGCAATCACAGCCGCATCCCCCTTCGCAGGCGCCGCCAGAATCCGCATCCCATCCGCCGCCACATATTCCGGACAACGGATAAAAGCATCTGCATAGCCTTTTAACACATCCCAGCCAATGCTGCAAGGCTCACCACAGGCTAACCCTGCCATAATGGTGTGCATAGCTCCGGTCACATTGTGCATCTTGCCATCATCCGCTTTTGCTGTTCGATATAAGCAATCCGCTTTTGCAGGCTCCACAATGACAATCGTCGGCTTTTCCTTCCGGTAAAGATTTGAAAAAAATCCGGTCATCGCTCCTGCCATGCTACCCACCCCTGCCTGTAGGAAAATGTGTGTCGGCTTTTCGGGAATCTGCTCCATAATTTCATGTCCGATTGTAGTATAGCCCTGCATAATCCATCTGGGAATATCCTCATAGCCTTCCCATGCGGTATCCTGCACCATAACCCAACCTTTTTCTTCTGCCATTTTCTGTGCAAGACGCACCGCATCATCATAGTTTAAATCAGTAATTTCCGTTTCTGCGCCCTCTGCACGAATATTTTGCAGACGCTCCGGTACACTGCCTTCCGGCATATATACAACCGATTTCTGCCCTAACCGATTTGCCGTCCACGCTACCCCACGGCCATGGTTACCATCTGTAGCCGTTACAAAAGTAATTGTACCAAGCTTTTCTTTCGTTTCCTTCGAAAGAATTTTTTCAGCAGAAAGCTCCGTCACTCCTTCCCCGATTCTTTTTCCAAGCTCATTAGCAATCGCATAGCTTGCCCCTAAAACCTTAAATGCATTCAGTCCGAATCGCTTGCTTTCATCCTTCAGATAAATACTTTTTACTTGTAATTCCTCTGCCAGATGTTGCAAGGCAATCAAAGGTGTTTCCTTGTATATGCGGAAGGATTTGTGAAAAGCTCTCGCTTTTTCTGCTTCTGCTACACAAAAAGCAGAAATATCCTCCTGCCTTTCTTTTGCCTTTTCATTCAAAATCAACCCGAACTGCTCATACATGCTATCTCTCCTTCTTTTTTAAAACACAATTAGTTTAAGCTAACTTATATTATCATAAATACCTTCCTTCATTTTGTCAACCCTTTTGGTAAAGATTTTGACTAATTCCATTTTCTTTCTTGTAATTGTTTCTAAATATATATACATAAAAAAAGAGAGTCTTTTCAGACTCTCAAAGCTAGGGTAGCAGGATTCGAACCTGCGGATGACGGAATCAGAATCCGTTGCCTTACCACTTGGCGATACCCCAATATAGTAGCGGAGAAGGGATTTGAACCCCTGACACTGCGGGTATGAACCGCATGCTCTAGCCAACTGAGCTACTCCGCCATAAGAAAGTGGAAGTTACAGGGCTCGAACCTGTGACCCTCTGCTTGTAAGGCAGATGCTCTCCCAGCTGAGCTAAACTTCCACAAAACGACTCAGAAGGGGCTCGAACCCTCGACCTCCGGCGTGACAGGCCGGCGCTCTAACCAACTGAGCTACTGAGCCATATTCAATTAAAAACGAGTGGGTCTTCAGGGACTTGAACCCGGGACCGTCCGGTTATGAGCCGGATGCTCTAACCAACTGAGCTAAAGACCCAAAGATACCACACTGATAAAAAGTAAGCCGATGATCGGACTCGAACCGATAACCTGCTGATTACAAGTCAGCTGCTCTGCCAATTGAGCCACATCGGCTTATTGAATTCCGGCAACCATCTACTCTCCCAGGCAGCTGCCCACCAAGTACCATCGACCGCTTAGGTCTTAACCGTCGTGTTCGGAATGGGAACGGGTGTGTCCCCTAAGCGCATCGTCACCGGAAATGTCATGATCCGTGCGGGATTCGAACCCGCGTTACCGCCGTGAAAGGGCGGTGTCTTAACCCCTTGACCAACGGACCATAT
>NZ_CAKQVD010000051.1 GCF_934277605.1 uncultured Anaerotignum sp. | reverse complement strand
TGGGACATCTGTAAGAATGTGAAGGGGCAGGAGTATGCCGATGCAGCGTTCTTTGCTAAGTGCGGTGCGATTGCGAAGCGGCTCGGTATTACCTGGGGCGGTACATGGGATACGCCGGACAAGCCGCATTTTGAGGTTACAAAGGACTGGAAAGGAAAAGGGGAGAGCGAAGTGGTAGAGAAGTGTAAAATCATCATTGATGGCAAGGAGCATACGGTGGAACGGATTTTGAAGGATGGGACAAATTATATCAAGATTCGGGACGTGGCAGAGGCTATTGGGTATGATGTTACAAGTAAAGGCAGCGTGGCGGTGCTGACGAAGAAAGGATAAGTATACTTGCAATAATTCTATAGAATTTTGAAAGTTTAAGTGAAAATAAATAGAATTTGATTAAATTTTTCACTGAAAAGCCCCTCTTTCGAGGGGCAAATTTTTTATTCCGCAAACAACTCTTTCCCAAGACCGGCGGTGTATTTGGCACCTGCGGCAAAGCCTTTTTCTTCCGTCTCGGCAATCAAATCATTCAGCATTTCTTCCGCGGTAAAATAATCATCAGCGTTTAGCTTGCTTTTCAAAAATTCCTGCAATTCCTTCATCCTGTTCCCTCCTGTGTGATACTCCTGCATTTCTATTTCTCTTTCGTGGCAGTAGCTGCGATACAAACCTTCAATTTTCTTCATGTTTTTTACCTCCGTTTTGAGTGCATATTTGAGTGCATACGCACCCCAAAATGCTGTTTTTATGCCGTTTTTTTGGTTTTATATCACATAATCGTTTTTGAAAACCTACCTATTAAATGCCTGATATTACGGGATTCTTGAAACATCAGCGTTTTTTGCGTATTTTAGCAAAAATGTATTTTGGCGGTTCGAATCCCGTTAGCAGCTTGCTGTAAACCCCGAATTTTCGGGGTTTTTGTTTTTTATAAGCCTCATGCAGTGTGCAAAAAAATTCCCTCAACACAGCGGTGGTTTTCCGTGTGCGGAGGGATTTTTATTATTTTTTCTTTGCCTTCTTTTTTGCGGCAGTCTTTTTTGCTTTTCCCTTTATGGATTTTTTTACAGGCTTGGTTTCCTCTTTTTTTCGCACAGAATACCCAAAGGTACCGATTTTTCTGCCTAGCCCGTAATATGCGCCGTGGGAATAGCAAATCGGCTTTGCACGGTCAAAATGGAATTTTCCCGTTTCATCCAAATATTCATCGCTGACCTGCACGGATACCACTTCCGCAAGGAACATATCATGCGTGCCTAAGGGAAGGATTTGCTTTACCTTACATTCAATATTCACAGGGCTTTCGTAAATGATGGGGGCATCCACCTTTTCGCCCTTTTTTGCAGTCAGGTGCATGGTTTCAAATTTATCCAAATCCCTGCCGCTGCGCACGCCGCAAAAATCGCAGGCATACGCAAGCCGCTCCGTAACCAGATTGATGACAAATTCGCCGGTTTCTTTTATGATTTGGTAGGAATGGCGGCTCGGACGAATCGAAACATAGGTCATGGCGGGATCGCTGTTGATGGTGCCTGTCCAAGCCACAGTGATGATGTTTTTTTGCTCCATTGTGCCGCAGGAAACCATAACGGCAGGCACGGGGTAAATGACTGTACCGGGCTTCCAAATATCTTTTCCCATAGTGTGTGACTCCTTTCGTGGATTTTCGTCTGTCTTAGTTATCTTAGTATGAAGGCAGGCGGTTTGTAAAGAGAAAAAATGAAATTTACTTGTAAATCTGCTGTCGCTTCGGTATGATAAAATCAAAGGATTATAAGAAGAAAAGGAGAAAAAATATGAACCTGCCTTTGCAATATACAGAAACCATGAAGGCTCTTTTGGGAGCGGAATATGCGGATTACCTTGCCTCCTTTGATGAGGAGAGATATTATGGGCTGCGTGTCAACACCCTAAAGCTTTCCCCGGAGGAAATGGCGGAGAAGGGCTTGTTTTCCCTGAAGCCTGTGCCTTGGTGTGAAACGGGGTTTTATTATGACGGAGCGGAACGCCCTGCCAAGCACCCCTATTATCATGCAGGGCTGTATTATTTGCAGGAGCCGAGCGCAATGAGCCCTGCGGCAGTTTTGCCGGTGCAAGAGGGGGATGCTGTGCTGGACATCTGCGCCGCACCGGGCGGAAAAACCACACAGCTTGGTGCAAGGCTGCGGGGAACGGGGCTTTTGGTTGCCAATGACATCAGTGCCGGCAGAGCAAAAACGCTTTTGAAAAATGTGGAGCTTGCGGGGATACGCAATGCCATTGTGATGAGCGAAGCACCCGAGCATATTGCGGAGCGACTGCCGCAATTTTTTGATAAAATTCTGGTGGATGCCCCTTGCAGCGGCGAGGGAATGTTCCGCAAGGAGCCGGATATGGTCAAAAGCTGGGATGCGGATATGCTTGCATTTTGCCGCAGTGAGCAGGCGAAGATTCTGGAGGCGTGTGCGCCCATGCTGAAGGCAGGCGGGATGCTGCTCTATTCCACCTGCACCTTTTCGCCCGAGGAAAACGAAAAAAGCATTGGCGATTTTTTGGAACGCCATCCCGAATTTCAGTTGGTGCCGATTGAGAAGAAAAACGGCTTTGCGGCAGGACTTCCGCCTTATACGGCTTGCGCAAGGCTCTATCCCCATAGGCTGAAGGGGGAGGGGCATTTTCTGGCGTTGCTGCAAAAGAAAAGCGAACAGGAGAGCAGAGCGGTGCCGATGGAAAGCGACGGCAGGACAAAGCAGATGGAAGGCTTTGCGGAGTTTGCAAAAGAGGTTTTATATGAAATGCCAAAGGGAATCTATAAATGCTATGGCGATGGGCTGTATCTTTTGCCGGAGGGAACGCCAAAGCTGGAAAAGCTGCGTGTTCTGCGGACAGGCTGGATGCTTGGCACGCTGAAAAAAGGCCGTTTTGAGCCTTCGCAGGCATTTGCGATGGGACTGCGGAAGGAGGCTGTGCGAAATGTGGCGGATTTTCCGCTTTCGGATGCCAGAGTGGTTCGCTATTTGAAGGGCGAAACAGTTGAGGCAGAGGGCAAGGACGGCTGGACGTTGGTCTGCGTGGACGGCTTTCCCTTGGGATGGGCGAAAATGCAGAAGGGACGGCTGAAAAATAAGTATGCGGTCAGTTGGAAATGGGAATAAAACGTGTGCAATACATAGACATTTGTTCGATTGCTGTTGACAAATGTGAAATCTTCTGTAAAATAAAACTATTATGAGTAAAAATAAAGCAGTTTTGTCAAACAAGCAGAAGCAGAAAAAAGGAGTGGGACACATGGCATTGACATACATCGGTACAAGAGATAAAGGGATTCGGGCAACAGCGTCTGAGGCGATTTTGAGAGGGATTTGCCCCGACGGCGGCTTATATATTCCTGAGGAGATTCCCAAAATGGAAAAATCCTTGGAGGAGCTGGGCAAGCTGAGCTATCAAGAGCTGGCTTATGAGGTACTCAGCAAGTTTTTGGATTTCACAGAGGAGGAGCTGAAGGCTTGTATTCAGGGTGCATATGATGAAAAATTCGATACATCGGAGATTGTGCCTGTTGTGAAAAAGGGCGATGCACTGTTTTTGGAGCTGTTCCATGGCAGAACCTTGGCATTTAAGGATATGGCACTTTCCATCCTGCCCTATCTGATGAAAGCTGCGGCGAAAAAGAACGGCTTGCAGAAGGAAATCGTGATTCTGACTGCCACAAGCGGCGACACAGGCAAGGCGGCTCTGGAGGGCTTTGCCAACGTGGCAGGCACAAGAATTATGGTATTCTTCCCGGAGGATGGGGTTAGCCCTGTGCAGAAGCTGCAAATGAACACACAGGAGGGTGCAAACACCTGCGTGGTCGGCATTAAGGGCAACTTTGATGATGCGCAGTCTGCGGTAAAGAGCATTTTCACAGATAAGGAGCTGGAGAAGGAGCTGGCGGAAAGAGGCTTCCAATTCTCCTCTGCAAACTCCATCAACATCGGCAGATTGGTGCCGCAGATTGTTTATTATTTCTGGGCATATTTGCAGGCGGTACGCATGGGCGAACTCAAAAACGGAGAGGCACTGAATTTTACCGTACCGACAGGCAACTTCGGCGATATCCTTGCAGGTTGGTATGCGATGCAGATGGGCTTGCCCGTAGGACACTTCGTTTGTGCCTCCAATGATAATAAGGTGCTGTATGATTTCTTCCGCACAGGCGAATATAACAAAAACAGAGCCTTCCATGTAACCGTTTCTCCCTCCATGGATATTCTGATTTCCAGCAACCTGGAGCGTCTGCTGGCACACATGGGCGGGCAGGCTGCCACAAAGGCCGAAATGGAAAGCCTGAATAAAACAGGGGTATATCATGCGGAGGTAACGGAAAAGAAAATCAGCGGCGAATATGCAACAGAGGCGGAAACCTTTGGCGCAATCAAGGCTTTTTATGAAAAAACAGGCTATGTGATGGATACGCACACAGCAGTTGCCTATGCGGCTTACCGGAAATATAAAGCGGAGAGCGGCGATAATACGCCGATGGTTATTGTTTCCACGGCAAGCCCGTATAAATTCACAAAGGACGTGATGACGGCACTGGATGCGAAATATGCGGACGGGGATGCCTTTGCACTGCAGGCGGATTTGGAAAGAATCAGCGGCGTGGCTGTGCCGGCACCCATTGTGGGCTTGGAGCATAGACCGATTCAGCACAAAAATGTTTGTGAAAAAACAGAAATTAAGGATGTTGTGAAAAACTGGCTGAAGTAAAAAAAAGGAGGCGTGTATATGGAGGACAAATCGGACAGATTGCAGGAATATTCGGACAAAAAGCAGGAAAATTCGGACAAAAAGCAGGACAGAAAGGCTTCCTTTGTGACACGCAGAGATTTTTACGGCTGTGTGATTATTCTTCTAATTGCAATTTTCTTGCAGGGGATGCAGACAAGAGCACTCATCCGCAGAGGGAATACACAGCTTGAAAACAACATGGCAAATCGAATCTCGAACGTGGAGAGCCGCATTGGAAACATCCCGAACAGCATTGAGACTGCATTGCTGGAGGCGGATAATCCCTTTCGGGAGAGCAGCATGGAAATTGTGGCGGCAGATTTGAAGGCGAAGAAGGTAACCCTTCGCATGACGGCCATGCCGAAGGAATGGAAAACGGGGGATACCTCTTTGCAGTTCTATCTTTCCTGCGACGGCGGCGAAAAAATTGCCGTTGATGCGGCGGCAGGTGCAGACCATAGCTTTACGGCGGAAAAGGAAATTCCCTTTTGCGAAACAGCGGCGGTTACGGCAATCCTGCAAAGAGGGGATACGGAATACCCCTTCGCTTTGGGCGAAACGAGTGTAGCGGGTGCGGTATATCCTTTCTTTAGCGGAGACTTTTATAGCACATTTACATGGACAGGCGGCGGCAGTGAGGCAAGCGTTTCGGGGAATGTTGAGGTTGAGGTGCAGCTGAGCGACTGGATGATGCAGGAGGACAAGAGCCTGACGCTGAAAAATCCCACGGTTGAAATTTATGTGGACGGAAAACGCATACAGAAGCATAAGATGCAGGCAGAAGTGGCAGATACGAATTTTACACACTACACTTACACGATTGAGAAGGCGTTTCATGTGAAAAGCGGACAGTACATGGAGACTTATTTCAAGGCGGAGGACGAAAACGGCTTGAACTATACCTATCTGGTAGACCGCTCCCATGTGACAAACGGCGATGTGCAGACGGAAGAAATGGCGGTTGAGGCAGTTGATTCTGTGCAGGACGGCAGATTGAAGGTAGAATAACTTTTTAAGTTGAAAACGGGGTTTTCAACTTGCTGAGACAGAAGAATAAACCGTAGGTTCCGGCGGCGAATGCCTTGAAACCTACGGTTTTCCTCGACGGAACTAAATTCCGTCTGCGGATTCCAGTCGGGGAACTACTTACCGCCCAAGAAGGGGCGGCAGGCAAAGCCTGCTTTGCGCAGCAAAGTAATGAACAGTTGTTCCCCGAACCCTTCCGCGTTTTGAAAAAATCAAGTAGGAGATTCTCCTGCTTTTTTGTTTCTTTAGCAGAAAAACGGAAAAGCATTGATTTTATTTCCCGTATGACGTAAAATAAAATCAGCATATTCTATGCGTTTGGCGGTGCAGCCGAATGAAAGAACTACAAAAACAGACATAAGACATAAAAGGAGAGCAAGCATTATGAAAATGTTTATTGACACAGCCAATGTTGACCACATCAGAGAGGCAAATGATTTGGGCGTAATCTGCGGCGTTACTACAAACCCTTCCCTGATTGCAAAGGAAGGCAGAGATTTCGTTGAGGTGGTAAAGGAAATCACAACCATCGTGGACGGCCCCATCAGCGCAGAGGTGATCAGCCTTGACCACGAGGGCATGGTAAAGGAAGCAAGAGAGCTGGTAAAAATCCATAAGAATATCGTTATCAAAATCCCTATGACACTGGAGGGCTTGAAGGCGGTTAAGATTCTGGCGGCAGAGGGCGTAAAGACAAACGTGACACTGATTTTCTCCGCAACACAGGCCTTGATGGCAGCAAGAGCAGGCGCAACCTACGTTAGCCCCTTCCTTGGCAGAGTAGACGATATCGGCTCTGTCGGCATGACATTGATTGAAGAAATCGTTGATATTTTCGATATCCACGGCATTGAAACAGAAATCATTGCGGCATCCATCCGTAACCCTCTGCATGTCATTGATGCGGCAAGAGCAGGCTGCCATATCGCAACCATCCCTTATAACGTGCTGATTCAGATGGCAAAGCACCCTCTGACAGATATCGGTATCGAAAGATTCCTGAAGGACTGGGAATCCGTACCCAAGAAATAAGCATTTGAGACAAAGGACTTTGAAATTTTAAAAAGCTTTGGAGGAAAACCAAATGAATAACATGGACAACCTGACAATTAACACCCTGCGTTTTCTGGCAGCGGAGGCAATCCAGAAGGCAAAAAGCGGTCACCCCGGCTTGCCCTTGGGTGCTGCACCTGCGGCATATACCCTGTGGGCAAAGGAAATGAAGGCAAACCCCGCAAATCCCGATTGGGACAACAGAGACAGATTTATTCTTTCCGCAGGCCATGGCTCTGCACTGCTGTATTCTCTGCTGCACGTGTTCGGCTATGGGCTGACGATTGAGGATTTGAAAAGCTTCCGTCAGAGAAATTCTTTGACACCCGGCCACCCCGAATATAAGCACACCAAGGGGGTTGAGGTAACCACAGGCCCTCTGGGACAGGGCATTGCCAATGCAGTTGGTATGGCGTTGGCAGAAAGCCATCTGGCTGCAAAATTCAACACACCCGAATTTCCTGTGGTAGACCACTACACCTACGCACTGTGCGGCGACGGCTGCTTGCAGGAGGGCGTTGCTGCCGAGGCGGCATCCTTGGCAGGCACACTGGGGCTGAATAAGATTATCGTGCTGTATGACAGCAACCACATCACGATTGAGGGCGACACAGCAACCGCATTTGCCGAGGATGTGCTGAAGCGCTTTGAGGCTTATGGCTGGGATACACAGGAGGTTGCGGACGGCAATGATGTGGATACCATTCAGGCGGCAATTGCCATTGCAAAAAAGAGCAAAAAGCCCTCTATCATTAAGATTGAAACAAAAATCGGCTATGGCGCACCCAATAAGCAGGGCAAGGCCTCCGCACACGGCGAGCCTCTGGGCGAGGAAGAAATTAAGCTGACAAAGGAAAATCTGGGCTGGCCCTATGCCGACAAGGAATTCTTTGTTCCCGAAGAGGTGGAGGCACACGTTGCGGCAATCACGGCAGAGGGCGCAAAGGCAGAGGCGGAATGGAACGAAATGTTCCGTGCTTATGCGGAAAAATATCCTGAGCTGGCGAAGGAATATGCACAGTGGCACAGTGATGAGCCGGCGGCTGATTTGCTCAATGATGAGGACTTCTGGAAGAATGAGGGCGACCTTGCAACCAGAGCGGCTTCCGAGAAGGTGCTGCAGAAGGTGGCAAAGGCTGTGCCGAACCTGTTTGGCGGCTCTGCCGATTTGGCTCCCTCCAACAAGTCTCAGATGAAGGATAGAGAATATTACAGCAAGGAAAACCCCGCAGGCTCCAACGTGCATTTCGGTATTCGTGAATTTGCCATGACAGCAATCGCAAACGGGATGTCCGTACATGGCGGCGTAAGACCTTATATTGCAGGCTTCTTCGTATTCGCAGACTACATGAAGGCAGGGCTGAGAATGGAAGCACTGATGGGCTTGCCCGTCATCAGTATTCTGACACATGACAGCATCGGCGTTGGCGAGGATGGCCCTACCCATCAGCCCATTGAGCATCTGGCAATGCTGCGCAGCCTGCCCAACTACAATGTATTCCGTCCCTGCGACACAAGAGAAACCGCAGCGGCTTGGTATACTGCACTGAACAGCAAGGCAACCCCCACAGCGCTGATTCTTTCCAGACAGAATCTGCCTGCACTGGAGGGGACAGGCAAGGGCGCACTGAAGGGTGCCTATGTGCTGAAGGATTGCGCAGGCACACCCGATGTACTTTTGATGGCATCCGGCTCCGAGGTTGAGCTGATTTATAAGGCGGCAGATGAGCTGGCGGCAAAGGGCGTGAAGGCAAGAGTCATTTCCATGCCCTGCTGGGAGGTATTTGAGGCACAGGATGCGGCATACAAGGAAAGCGTTATGCCGAAGGCGGTGCGTGCAAGATTGGCTGTGGAAGCGGCGGCTGATTTCGGTTGGCAGAAATATATCGGCCTGGACGGCGACATGATTTGCATGAACGGCTTTGGTGCATCCGCACCCGCAGGTCTGCTGTTTCAGGATTTCGGGTTTACGGTTGAAAACGTCGTAGAAAAGGCGTTGAGATTGGTAAAATAAAAACAAACAATAGAAAAGGCGAAAAAGGCTCTGTGCAGTCCGAAAGACAAGGCTGTGCAGAGCTTTTCTTGAAAAGGAGGTGTTCATTTGCGTACATTTATTGCGATTGAATTGGAAGAAGAAGTGAAGGAGCATTTGGCACAGGTGCAGGAGCAGACGCAAAAGCTTTGCCGCAAGGGCAGCTATACGCCGAAGGAAAACTTCCATCTGACACTGCATTTTCTGGGAGAGGTGCAGGAGGAGGATTTGGATTATTTGCAGGAGGCCATCTATGAAACGGCACGGCGTAACCGCCCGTTTCGCATGACGATTGACAAAATCGGCTTTTTCCCCAGAGGCAATCAGGGGATCTTATGGGCAGGAATTGAGAAAAACAGCCACTTGCAGAGATTGTTCGGCACACTGGAAAAATCCTTGGAGCAGCAGGGCTTTGCAAGGGAGAGAAAGGGACTCAGCCCCCACATTACGCTTGGCAGAGAGGTGGAGCCGCACAGAAGCTTTGCGGATGTGCAAAGAACGGTGCAGGTGGCACCGATGACGGTTTCTGTCAGAGGAATCTCTTTGATGGAGAGTGTCAGAAGGGGCGCAAGGCTGATGTATGTGCCTGTGTTCCGGCAGGAGCTGCGTGGAAAATAAAAACAAAGGCGGACTGCGCTTGGCAGGAGGGAAATACCGGTCTTTTGAAGGATTGGTATTTTTTTTGTGCAAGGCGGAGGGCGGGAAAAATGGTTCGCATGGAAATAATTTAAAAAAATAAAACATTCGATTTGATTTTGTGAAATTAGTGACAAAAATAAACAAAATTTGAGTTTAAAAACGGAAGAAAAGGACAGTCTCGTTGTTCATTGTTCCGAAGATGTTTTCTCTTTCACAAAATTTGTTGAAAAAGTAAGCGTTTTTACATATACTGGTCTTGTATACAGTTTGCAGTATATTTGGCTGTATATAGAGAAAGAGTCTGTTTGACAGGCGGGAAAAGTTTTTTATTCTATTTTTATTCTAAAGGAAGTTTTGAGGATTAGATTTTAGGAGGAATGTAATTATGGCTAACAACACTGTATTTTTCCCCGGTTATTCCGCAGGCGAAAACGCATACAAAGAAATCGACAAGGTTTGCTCTCCCTATGGCACAAAGGCTGTTGTCATCAGTGATGAAATTTCTATCAACGCAACAAAGAAATATCTGGATGAAGCAACACAGGACGGTATTGTAAAGATTGATTATATCCTGTTCCCCGGTGAAGCATCCTTCGAGGCTGTAGAAGACCTGGAACAGAATGAAATTGTGAAAAATGCAGATATGATTTTCTGTCTGGGCGGCGGCAAGGCAATCGATACAGGTAAGCTGCTGGCACACAGAATGAATAAGCCTTACTTCACATTCCCCACCATTGCATCTACATGCGCTTGTAACTCCGCGCTGGGGATTTACTACTACCCCAACCACGAGTTCCGCACCTTCTTCCGTGTGGACAGACCACCCGTACATATCTTTATCTCTACAAAGGTTATCGCAGAAGCACCCGCAGCATTCCTGTGGGCAGGCATCGGCGATGGCATGAGTAAGGAAACAGAGGTTAGATTCTCCGCAAGAGGCAGAGAGCACGAGCTGACACTGGAGGAGCAGGCAGGCGTTGCACTGGCAGCCTGCTGCACAGAGCCTCTGCTGAAATATGGCGTTCAGGCAATGGAGGACTGCAGAAACAACCGTGCATCCAAGGCAATCGAAGAGGTTGCACTGAACATCTTCATCAACACAGGTATGGTTTCCAATATGGTTGACTCCGCAAAATACAACACATCCTTGGCACACGCTTTCTTCAATGCAAGTACAACACTGCCTCAGATTGAAGCAAGACACAAACACGGCGAGGTTGTTTCCTACGGCACACTGCTGCTGCTGACACTGGATAAGCAGTATGACAAGCTGGAAAGATTCTTCGACTTCTACAAAGGCATGGAACTGCCTACAAAGCTGGCTGACCTGGAAATCGAGGTTGACGAGCTGGATCCCGTTCTGGAATTGGCTATGCAGAGATACGATATGGATGTGGTTCCCTATGAAATTACAGCTGCAATGGTAAAAGATGCTATTTTGGAATTGGAAGAATATAACAAAAAAAGAGCATAATTAGGGGTTTTTAGGGGGGCTTTATTGTCAATATTGTTGATGTTTGGGGCCCCCTAAAATTTAGTATGTTTTTTTAAAAAAATATACTGGAAAAAGCAAAAAAAGTGCATTATACTAAAATAGTGTGGAAAAATCGAAAAAATCGAGGATTTCATCTATATAAAGCGTGAGCCTTGTCTCACAACAGAAAAAGACAATCCATGTCTAAAGACACAAGCAAAAGTTTATTAAAGGAGGAAACAAATTTATGGAATTCGGATATTCTAAGGAGCAGGTACTGCTGAGAGAAATGTATAAGAAATTCGCTGAAACGGAAATCAAACCTCTGGCAGAAGAGCTTGACGAAGAAGAAAGATTCCCCGTAGAAAGCATTCCCAAGCTTGCAAGATACGGTTTTATGGGCATTCCCTTCCCTAAGGAATACGGCGGCGCAGGCGGTGACTATCTGACATACGCAATGGCAGTTGAAGAGCTGGGTAAGGTTTGCGCAACAACAGCAGTTATCGTTTCCGCTCACACATCCCTGTGTGCAGGTCCTATCTACTACTTCGGTACAGAAGAACAGAAACAGAAATATTTGGTACCCTTGGCAAAGGGCGAAAAAATCGGTGCATTCGGCCTGACAGAGCCCAGTGCGGGTACAGACTCCTCCATGCAGCAGACAACAGCTGTTCTGGATGGCGATGAATATGTACTGAACGGTACAAAGGTATTTATCACAAACGCAGGCTATGCTGATATCTATGTAGTTATTGCGATGACAGATAAGGCAAAGGGCAACAAGGGCATTTCTGCTTTCATCGTAGAAAAAGGCACACCCGGCTTCTCCATCGGTAAGAAGGAAAGAAAAATGGGTATCCGTGGCTCCGCAACCTGCGATCTGATTTTTGAAAACTGCAGAATCCCCAAGGAAAACATTCTGGGCAAAGAAGGTCAGGGCTTCAAGATTGCAATGCAGACACTGGATGGCGGCCGTATCGGTATCGCTTCTCAGGCTCTGGGTATCATGCAGGGCGCAATTGACGAATGTGTAAAATATGTAATGGAAAGAAGACAGTTCGGCAAGAAGATTGGTCAGTTCCAGAATACACAGTTTGAATTGGCAGACATGGCAACAAAGGCAGAGGCTGCAAAGCTGTTGGTATACGAAGCAGCGGCAACAAAGGATGCAGGCAAGCCTTACAGCCACCTGTCCGCAATGTGCAAATACTTTGCCGGTTCCACAGCAAGTGATATCACAAGAAGATGCCTGCAGCTGTTCGGCGGATATGGCTACACAAGAGACTACCCCGTAGAAAGAATGATGCGTGACGCTAAGATCACAGAAATCTACGAAGGTACATCTGAAGTTCAGAAAATGGTTATCTCCAGCTGGATGAAACTGAAATAATTGGACATAAGAAACGGAAGGAGAAAATATTCCATGAAGATTTTAGTTTGTATCAAACAGGTTCCCGATACAGTTGAAGTAAAGATTGATCCCAAAACAGGCACACTGATTCGTGATGGCGTACCCTCCATCATCAACCACGATGACAAAACAGGTATCGAAGCTGCGCTGACAATTAAAGAACAGCTGGGCGGCACAGTTACCGTTGTTTCCATGGGTCCCCCTCAGGCAGATGTTGCACTGAGAGAAGCACTGGCTATGGGCTGTGATGAAGCATATCTGGTATCCGCAAGAGAATTCGGTGGTTCCGATACTTATGCTACATCCGGCATTATTGCAGCAGCTCTGAAGAAAATCGGCTATGACCTGATTATCACAGGCCGTCAGGCTATCGACGGTGACACAGCACAGGTTGGCCCTCAGATTGCTGAAAAGCTGCACCTGCCTCAGGTTTCCTACGTTGAAGAGGTTGTGGAAGCAGCAGAAGACCATGTAGTAGTTAAGAGACAGTTTGAGGATGGTTACCACATCGTTAAGGTAAAAACACCTTGCCTGCTGACAGCAATCGCTGAACTGGCAGATCCCAGATATATGTCCATCGGCGGTATCTTCGATGCATATAAGAAGGATATCAAGGTTCTGGGCTTTGAAGATTTGAAGGATGAACTTGAGCTCGACATGATTGGTCTGAAGGGTTCCCCTACAAACGTATTCAAATCCTTCACAAAAGAAGTGAAGGGCGCAGGTACTATCCTGAACGGTTTGACACCCGAAGAAGCAGTTGATGCAATCGTGAAAAAACTGGAAGAAAAATTCATTATTTGATTTTTGGAATAGATTTAGGAGGCAAACCCAATGAGCAAAGGTATTTTTGTAGTAATGGAACAGAGATACGGCAAGGTTCAGAACGTAGGTCTGGAACTTGTTGGTGAAGCTACAAGACTGAAAGA
>NZ_CAKQVD010000050.1 GCF_934277605.1 uncultured Anaerotignum sp. | reverse complement strand
TGTTATGGTTGAAATGTGAAAAATATAACGTGATTCTTCGGGGCAGGGTGCAATTCCCTACCGGCGGTAACAGTCCGCGACCCTTCGGCATCAAGTAATGCCAAGGCTGACATGGTGCAATTCCATGACCGACGGTAACAGTCCGGATGAGAGAAGAAAAATTGATGCTGTTCATGCGGGTAACGCCGCATAAATGTTCTTTTCGTATGCACTGCCCCCCGCACATTTCCGAGGGGCTTTTTTTATGCAAAGAACCATGCACCAATCGCAAGTCTTAAGAAGAATCCAAATATTTTGATATCGGCTTTTGCCAATCGCAGCACATATATCTAAAATAATTGGAGGAATAAACCATGAAAACAAAATTTAAAACCAGAGACTTAACCATGATTGCCATGATGGGTGCCATTTGCTGTATTTTGCTGCACCTTGATTTTCCCCTTCCCTTCCTGCCGCCCTTTATGAACTTTGACTTGGCAGGTCTGGTGGAAATCATCGGCGGCTTTGCCATGGGGCCTTTGCAGGCTGTCTGCATTATCTTAGTAAAAATTCTGCTGAAGCTGGCAACAGAGGGTACCTCCTCCGCTTTCACAGGGGAGCTGCAAAACTTCCTGTTAAGCTGTGCGTATGTACTGCCTCCCGTTATCATGTATCATCAGAAGAAAACCAAAAAAACAGCAATCGTCGGCATGGCAATCGGCTCTGTTTTCACAGGCATTGTTGCCATCTTCACAAACCTGTTCATCATCATCCCCTTCTATATGGCACTGATGGGACAGGATATGAGCTACTTCGTAGCCATGTGTACCGAGGTCAACCCTCTGATTTCCAATGTGTTCACACTGGCAATTCTGGGGATTCTGCCCTTCAACCTGATTAAATGCGGCATTAACTCTGTCTGTGCAATGCTACTGTATAAGCACCTAAGCCCCATCATCCATGGGAACGCTTCCGCAAAGGCAACCGCAAAAAAGGCAAACGAAACAAAAATTTGAGCATAAAAAACGAAACAAAAGGAGAAACAAACATGAAATTCAGCTTAGACAAAAACCTTTCCTTTGAACAGGCAAAAGCCCTTTTCTTTGAACAGTTGGGCGATTGGAAAATTATGGCGCTTGCCAGCAGTGTAAACGATTATGTTATGGTGCGTAACGTAAGCTGCCTGTTCTACAACGACAAAATTTATTTCAAAACAGACAAGGACTTCCGCAAAACAAAGCAGCTTTACGAAAACCCCAATGTTGCACTTTGCTACGGCGGCATTCAGGTAGAGGGTACAGCGAAAAACTGCGGCCTTGTGGTAGACGAGCCGGGCAGAGTGTTTGAAGGGCTTTACAAAAAGCACCTTTGGGGCAGCTACAACAAATACAGCCATGAGGAATCCGAAATCATCATTGAGGTAACACCGAAATTCGTTGAGGTTTGGGATACCAGCGAGGATAACTACGCATATCAGATTTTCATTGACTTCGATAAAAAAGAGGTTACGGTAAAGCCCTACGATAAAAAGTAAACTACGAAATCCCTTGTATTATTTTTCCTATAAAAGAGCATCTGTTCTCCGCAGATGTTCTTTTTTTGTCCATATAGTAATTTTATGGTATAATTTATTTACAAAAATTCCAAACAGGAGGAAAAAGCCTTGCAGAAGCTGAATATTGCCATTCCGCAGGATGCGGTTTATATTTTAAATCAATTAAACAAGGGCGGTCACGAGGCCTATATTGTGGGGGGCTGTGTCAGGGATTCTATTCTGGGGCGTGTGCCGCAGGATTGGGACATCACCACCTCTGCCCTGCCCGAAGAAACCAAGACTCTTTTCGACCACACCTTTGATACAGGGATTCAGCATGGCACGATTACCGTTGTGCTGCACAAGGAAAATTATGAGGTAACGACCTATCGCATTGACGGCGAATATGCCGATTGCCGCCACCCCAATGCCGTTTCCTTTACCAAGCGGCTGACTGAGGACTTACTGCGGCGGGACTTTACCATGAATGCCATTGCCTATCATCCAAAGGAGGGCTTTCGGGACCCCTTTCATGGACAGGAGGATATTGCCACAGGCATGATTCGGGGCGTAGGCGAGCCGGCAAAACGCTTTCAAGAGGATGCCCTGCGGATGCTCCGCTGTGTCCGCTTTGCCGCACAGCTTGGCTTTACGATTGAGCCGGAAACATGGGCGGCACTTTGCGCCAACACAGCCTTGATTCAGAAAATCAGCGTGGAGCGGATTCGGGAGGAGCTGCAAAAGCTTTGGCTTGCACCCTTTACGGAAAAGATGCCTCTGCTTTGGGAAAGCGACCTTCTGGCACAGCTTGACACACGCCTTTCCGCAGACCTGATTGCAAACAGCAAGACCTTCCCGGAGGAAATTTCCCTTTGCCCCAAGGATATTCTCCTGCGGTGGTGCATTGTGCTACAGCATTATCCCATTGATGAGGTAAAGGGCTTTTTGAAGCGGCTGAAATTCGACAACAGCTCCTGCAAGCGAATTTGCTTGCTTTTGGAGCATTTGCAGACGGATTTGCCGACAGAGGCCTATCCCCTGCGCAGGCAATTAAGCACCATCGGGACGGAGGCAACCGAGCAGCTTTTGCTTTTGCAGCGGATTTTACGCCCTGCCTCGCCCCACGCAGAAACAAAAGCACTTTTAGAGGAAATTCTTACGGCAGGAGATTGTCTTTCCTTGAAGGCACTTGCCCTGACGGGAAAGGATTTGATGGCACTGGGCGCACCGCATGGCAAAGGCTTGGGCAATCTGCTTACGGCACTTTTGGATGCCGTGCTGAAGGAACCGAAGAAAAACACAAAAGAAACGCTGACAGCGCTTGCTTTGGCTCTGTTAGAGCAGATGTAAGGAGGAAACAACCATGATTAGCGAAAAAGGATTTGTTCTGGAAAACGGGACGGAGCTGCCCTTTCTGGGCTTTGGCACCTATCTGGTGCAGGAGGAAAAAATCATTCTGGATGCGCTGGACTGCGGCTACCGTCACATTGACACCGCCAGAAGATATGAAAACGAAAAAATGATTGGCACCGCCCTGCGGCAGTGCGGTATTCCACGCAGAGAGCTTTTCTTGACAAGCAAGGTTTGGAAAACGGATTTGGGCTATGATAAAACCATGGCAAGCTTTGAGGCAAGCCTGAAGGATTTGCAGGTGCAATATTTGGATTTATTCCTCATCCATTGGCCGATGCCCTTCCCCAATGCTGATTGGAAGCCCTTGGTGACGGAAAGCTGGCGTGCTTTGGAGCGGCTTTATGATGAAGGGGCTGTGCGTGCCATCGGTGTTTGCAATTTTCTGCCACAGCACCTCATGCACGTTTTGAAAACCGCAAACATTGTCCCCATGGTTGACCAGATTGAATTTCATCCCGGCTACACGCAATATGAAACCTTGCAATTCTGCCAGAGCCGCGGCATACAGGCAGAGGCTTGGAGCCCCTTGGGCAGAGGGCGGCTTTTGGAGGATCCGCTTATTTTGGAGATGGCAAAGAAATACGGCAAAAGCCCCGCACAAATCTGTCTGCGCTTCTGCCTGCAAAACAATGTTTTGCCCCTGCCGAAATCCTCCGCACCGGAGCGCATGAGGGCAAACCTTGATATTCTGGATTTCGATATGGAGCAGGAGGACATTTATCGTCTGCTGACCATGATACAGACAGGCTGGTCGGGGATTCATCCGGAGCATTTTGAATAAACGGGGGCTTCGCCCCCCCCCCCGAACCCCTCCGCCACAAATCAATTTCCACTAAAAAAGACCTCTTTTCGAGGTCTTTTTGATTTCGACTTAAATTTTAAAACAGAAGGTTTAATTCCGTCTTCGCCTTTTCGATATCCTGCAAAATGGTTTTCTGCTTTTCATCGAAAAGCAATTCCGCATTATACCGATAATATTTTTCCGAGCCGTTTTCGCTGATGAATTTCACGCTATAAAAATTGGTGGTCAGCTCCGTAATAAAGATGACCATTTCCTGCCCTGCACCGAACGCCTCCTCCAAAAAGGCAAAGGCATTTTCCAGCATGGCAGAGGCGGCATCAATACACTGCTCTCTTGCCTCGGTTTCCTGTGCAAAGAGCGTTTTTATCAAAGCAAACGCCTCCTCCTTTTCCCGACAGCCGTTCTTCTTCCCCTCTGCCAAGAAAAATTGCAGACGCTCCAATTCCTTCAAATGAGCATGCTCCGCTGTTTTTTCCAAAAGCCCTGCCCTTCTCTGCTTTTCAAATGCCGTCTCTCTTTCCTCCACCAAGGCGGTAAAGAGGGCTTCCCAAGGGGTTTCCTTGCAATAGGGGCTTTGGAATCGCTCCTTCAGCTCCAGCAATGCACCATGCAGTCCTGTTACGGTTAAGTCTGCCTCATAGGCGGCTTGGAATGCCTCGGAAAGTCTGCTCAACAAAAGCCCCATCACGCTCAGCCGCTCGTCAAAGGGTGCTTCCTGCAGCTTTGCCACCGCCTGCTTGGTATAGCTGCCCTGCAAAATTTCATCCACACGATAATCGGAACGATATTTGCGGTACAAATCCAGATAATTCGCAAAATCCTTCGCAATCTTGCGGTGCTGTAAATATTGATAAATCAAGCCCTCCTCGACAGGCAGCTTCATATCCTCATAGACCTTAAGGATAGTGGACAAATCCTCCCAGCCTCTTGCTGTCACAAAGCGCTTGCCATCCACCGTGGTTTCCATGGCATAAAAATGGTCCTTGCGGATTTCCAGATAGGAAAGGATTGCCCCATGGATGCCCTGCTTATAGGCATATTCCTTCCAGACAGTAAAATCAGGCTCTACATCAATTTTTTTCACACGGTCAAGCGTAACCACATCAAACTCTCTGACGCTTTTATTATATTCGGGGGGATTGCCTGCGGCGGCAATCAGCCAGCCCTCCGGCACCTTATGCGCACCAAAGGTTTTGCACTGCAAAAATTGGAGCATGGCAGGCGCAAGCGTTTCGGAGGCACAGTTGATTTCATCAATAAACAAAATCCCCTCCCGCAAGCCTGTTTCCTCCATTTTATCATACACCGAGGCGATGATTTCGCTCATGGTATATTCCGTTACGGCATATTCCTTTCCGCCGTATTCCTTCTTGCTGATGAAGGGCAGGCCAATGGCAGACTGGCGGGTATGGTGGGTAATGCTATAGGACACCAACGCCACGCCACATTCCCTTGCGACCTGCTCCATCACGGCAGTTTTGCCGATACCGGGTGCGCCCATCAGCAAAACGGGGCGCTGTCTGACTGCGGGGATTCGATATTCCCCGAAGGCATCCTTCGCCAGATACGCCTGTATTGCATATTTGATTTCTTCCTTCGCTCTTTTGATATTCATACGTTCCTCCTAACGAACTTGGGACGGCAGCCCAAGCTCCTCCTTACCAAGTATCAGCTTCATCGCCCATGGCGGCACTGTTGCATCCATATAATCCTCATGGTAGAACACAAAGGCGGCATCATAGGGCGGCCTATGCTTCGGGAAGGTGCCATAGCCATCGGTAAAATAAATCAAGCCCTTTAAATTTTGAAATGCCTTTTCGGCAATCAGCTTATCAACATATCGGAACACAGGGCGGAAATCCGTACCGCCGCTGCCTCTTAGCTCAAACTGCTCCATAAACTGCGCCAGTTCCTCCTTAGAGGTAATTTTTTTATCCATCTGCACCGCCGCATCACACTGAATGATGTGGACGTTCATTTTATGGAAAAAGCTTTCGCTTGCGGAAAGAATGGCATAGGTTTCCTCCAGAAAGCGCTTGACCGTTTCCCCCTTGCAGGATTCGGAGGTATCAATGGCAATGACAAGCTCCTCCACCTTTTTGACCTCCTTATATTCCAATGCCTCAATCAGCGGCAAATTGCCATACATCTGCAAGCCATAGGTATAGAAGATAAAATCGAAGGCGTCATCATCCACCCGCATATCCTCCTTGAGCGTCACGAATTTCTGCAAAAACTGCCGATAATCATAGCGTTCTCGGTTTTCCACCTTGAGATATTGCAGAAGCTCGCCTGCCTCCGTCCCCATATCCTTGGAGAAGGTTTCGAGGTTGGTTTCGGTTTTTTCGCCGATTTCCGTCCATTTTTCTTCCAATTGTTGCTGTCGTTCCTCCTGCTCCTCCTGCTCGTTTTGCTGATTTTGGTTTTCATCGTTATTTTCTTGGTCTTGCTTCTGCTCCTCCTGCTGATGCTCCCAAAAAACATGGTCATCCACCCAAAATTCCAGCTGCAGCTTACCAAATTCCTGCAGGGAAAGCTCTTTTTCCCGCAGCACACGATAAATGCCCTCGGCGGAAAGCACCTTCAGCTCTCGGCGGAGCATTTCATAGGTTTCACTGCGTTTATCGGAAACCACCAGAGAGACAGCCTTTGCCGGCAGGGAGTCCACAACGGATTCCACCGCAATATCACAGGCGAGGTGCCAAAGCTCCTCCTCCCGATCGTTCAGATGGAAGGGATGGCGGAACAGGCAATGCAAAACCATGTGCAGATACGCACGGTTCACAAGCACACGGTCACTCAGATAGCGCTGGACAAGGTAGCGTGGGTTAAACAAAATTTTTTCGCCATCTGTCCCGACATACAAGGAGGACAGGTTCATTTCATAGCGCAGGCCGCTGAGTGCCAAATCAAGAAAGCGCATGGAAAGATACAGCTCATTGCGGGATGCACTCAAAATATTTGTGCCAAGACGGATTAAATTTTGATGGGTTTCGTTCATATCTTCTCACCTTCTTTCTTCCTTCAAAACCTAAGACCTTGAGGGTTTCACCCTCAAACTCCCACGAGGGGGTCACCCCCTCGACCCGATATGGCAGAACCATTTCATGGTTCTGCAAATGGGGGGTGCAGGGCAAAGCCCTACAATTATAGGTCGAATGTTTTTTTCTTTTTGGTTGCAGCAAAATGCTTATGCTGATAATCCATCAAAAAGCTCAACACTGCGGTCTGCCCCTTCTTCTGTGCAAGGGCAATCAATTCGGGTGTGGTTTCTGCCGTCAGCAGTCCCCAATCCGCAAACAGCCGCAGGGCCTCTCCCTTTCTCTGCTCCATGAAATATTCCGCCGCCCAAGGAAGATGCTCCCGTATATACTCCAGATAGACCTCCTTATGCTTTTGCTGCAAACGATAGGGATAGCGCAGGCGGCTCATGGCAAGCAGAAGTACGGTTTCCGCCGCATCCTCACGCTTGGTAAGATAGAAAATCTCATCATACCGCCGAAAATCAATCTCCGAATTGCCAATGCACTGGCGAAAGATATGCCCTGTGCCGTAATTGACCTGATGGAACAGCCTTGCCGGTGTATCCTCGATATATTCATACTGAAAATCGGGCAGCACCAGCTCTGCGTGCTTGGCTTCGCCGCCTTCGATTTGGAAATCTATCGACAAATGCAGCTCATGGTTTAAGCCGGAAATCAAATCGGAAATATGCCTGCAACGCCCAAAGGAAATTTCTCTAAGCGAATCGCAGTTCAAAAATAAGCCTGTATTCAATTCCTTTGCCGCCAAAGGAATATTGATTCTTTCCATTTTGCGACAATTATAAAAGGCATAGCGTCCGATTCTTTGAACCTGCTCGGGCAAGCGGAGCGCCCTTAGGCTTTCACAGCCATAAAACGCATAATCCCCAATACTCTCCAGCTTTGCCGGCAATGTGATTTCCTGCAATGCAGCACAGCCGTCAAACATACGATTGGAAACCGCCTGCAGCCGCTCGGGCAAATGCACCCGTTCCAAAGCCGTACAGCCCGAAAAGGCATACGCCCCGATGTGCGTCACAGTATCGGGCAGAAAGACTCTCCGCAGTGCTTGTCCCTCTTGTTTGACAAGGGTGGATGCTTCCACAAAGGAAAGCTGTGCCTGCCTTTCCTCGCCCGCCTCTGCAAGCGGGGCCTCCTCCTTGACCGCAAACGCCCTTTCCGCAACGGCAACCACAGGCAAGCCTTCGATTTCTTCGGGAATCCGCACCTCCGCACAGCGTCCGCACAGCCGCTTCAGCACCACGCCGCCTTCCGTTTTTTCATATTCGATTTCTATGGACAAATTCTCTTTCATGCTTGGAATTTTCCTTTCTGATTCCACTTTTGTCATACTAAATCCCATTATATTCTCCTTAGAATAGACTGTCAAAATGTTTTGCGGAAAAGTCAGAAAAACACATAAAAAAGCCCTCTGCAAAGAGGGCTTTCGGCTGCCGCATACGGCAATTATTTCAGGTTTGCTTTCAGAACTTCTGCAATCTTTGTGATACCTTCAACAATCTTGTCTTCGGGCATGCAGGAGTAGTTCAGACGGAAGTGGTTTTCCTTGCCGCCGTTAGGGAAGAAGCTGCCGCCGGGAACGTAAGCTACGTTCTTTTCCAAGCACTGAGGAGCGATTACCTTTGCATCCATGTACTCGGGCAGTACGCACCATGTGAACAGGCCGCCTTCGGGATGTGTGAATTTTACTTCCTTCGGGAAGGTTTCTTCCATTGTTTTCAGCATTGCGTCACGTCTCTTAACGTAAACTGCTTTAATCTTTTCAACGTGTGCATCCAGATCGTTATCCTCCAAGAACTGATTTGTAATCAGCTGGTCGATTGTGGAGGACTGCAGGTCTGCACCCTGTTTGATGAAGTTGTATTTGCCCAGAATTTCTGCGTTTGTGGAGCAAACCCAACCGATACGCAGACCGGGAGCGAAAATCTTGGACATTGTACCCAAGAAGATTACCAGATCCTTTGTATCCATGGACTTCAAAGAGGGCAGGAATTCGCCTTCAAAACGCAGCTCGCCGTAAGGGTTATCTTCGATAACGGGAATTTCGTATTTGTTAATCAGTTCCATGAATTTCTGTCTTCTTTCCAGAGTCCATGTTTTACCTGTGGGGTTCTGGAAATCGGGGATAACATAAATCATTTTTACGTTTTCTGTGGTAGCCAGAATCTTATCCAGCTCTTCGGGAATCATACCCGCATCATCTGTGGGTACTTCAACGAATGTGGGTTCGCAAGCCTTGAACGCATTGATTGCACCCAGATAGGAGGGGCTTTCTACCAGAACAACATCGCCGGGGTTCAGGAATACACGAGCGGAGAAATCCAAGCCCTGCTGAGAACCGCTTGTAATCAGGATGTTATCGATATCCACCTTAATGCCGTTCTTTGCTGCCATTCTTGCAACGATTTTTTCACGCAGAGATGCAAAGCCGTCTGTGCCTGTATACTGCAGTGCAACCTTACCCATGCTATCCATTACCTTGCAGGCTGCTTCCTTAACTGCTTCTGTGGGGAACAGTTCGGGTGCGGGCATACCGCCTGCGAAAGAAATAACCTCGGGTTTTGCTGTCAATGCCAACAATGCTCTGATTTCGGAACCCTTCAACAGGTTCATTCTGTCTGCAAATTTTACTGCCATTGGAATCGTCCTCCTTAAAGATATAAAATGAATACTTGTGCTTGTGTCAGACAACAACCGATGGATTTCTGCCTATTCTGTCAAAATATCAAAAATCACACCTTTTATAGTTATTTAAACACAAAAAATAGACAAAGTCAATTCCTTTTGCATATTGTATAAAAACAAAAACAACCAAATTGCACAAATTTTTGCCGAAAAATTAGACCAATTCGATATGTTTTGTAAAATGATAGAAAAAATGTATCCTTTTCGTTTTCAGCGAAAAAACAGGGAATGAATTTCTTTTTTTCCGCATGTTTTCATGTCACTTTGTCATAGTTTATGCTATAATGAAAAAAATTGGGTTCTTCTGCCCATCCCGATATGCAAAAGAAAGTATATTTTTTTCATTTCGTTACAAAAAATTCGTTACAAAGAGCTTGAATATAGACAGGGTGTGAACAATGGAAGTTTTCAACAACATCTTCGACAATCTGGGAATCACAGAGTTTGCAAGGCCCTCTCTGGGCGTTTCTGATGCTCTGGATATCCTCATTGTTGCATACATCATTTATAAAATTATTTTTTGGATTAAGGAAACGCGTGCATGGGTGCTGTTTAAGGGCATTTTGGTTATCTTTGCCCTTGCCGCCGTTGCCACGCTGTTAAAGCTGAATACAATCCTCTGGATTCTTTCCAACACCATCTCCGTCGGCATTATTGCGGTTATCGTTGTGTTTCAGCCGGAGCTGCGAAAGGCGTTGGAGCAGTTGGGGAAGGGGAAATTTTTTACCTATTTCGCCAGAAGCTCCGAGGAGGCGGACGATAAGGCTGCACAAAGAACTGTGGATGAAATTGTGAAGGCTGCCGAAAAAATGGGCTCCGTTAAAACAGGCGCCTTGATTTTGATTGAGCAGGAGGTTCCTCTGGGCGATTTGGAGCGAACGGGAATCCCTGTGGATGCGATTGTTTCCAGCCAGCTGCTCATCAATATTTTTGAACACAACACACCGCTGCATGACGGTGCCGTTATTGTTCGCCGCAACCGTGTGGCCGCCGCAACATGCTTCCTTCCGCTGACCGACAGCAACGATATCAGCATGGAGCTTGGCACAAGACACAGAGCCGCCATTGGTGCAAGTGAGGTTTCCGATGCCTATGTGATTGTGGTTTCCGAGGAAACCGGTGCAATCTCCATGGCAAGAGGCGGTGTGCTTTACCGCAACCTTACCCCCGAGCAGTTGAAAAGCATGATTTCTCAGCCGCAGAAGGATGGCAATAAAAAGACATTCGCAACCATTTGGAAAGGACGGCAGGAAAAAGAATGAAAAAATTTCAGGAATTACTGACGAAGGATCTCGGCTGGAAGCTGCTTTCCATTGCCATTGCCGCAACCATGTGGTTTATGGTAATCAACATCACGCAGCCTGTGGATACCCGCAGCTACAGCAGACCTTTAACCTTGGAAAACATGGATACGCTGACCTCCCGCGGGCTGACTCTGGGCAATGCGGAGGAATTGAAAAATACAAAAATTATCGTGAAGGTGAAGGCACAGAGAACCGCCTTGGACAGACTGAGCCAAAATCCCGATTGGATCACCGCCTCTGTGGATTTAGCGGAGCTGACAAATGCAGTGAACGGCGATTCCGTTGCCCTGCCCGTCAATGTTTCCATTGAACAGGGCGGCACCGCCTATACCATCAACAGCAAGACACCTACGGTGGTGGAGGCTGTGGTGGAAACCCTGCGCACGAAGGAATTTCCCATCGAGGTTATGCTAAACGGCAAGCCCGATAAGGAGCTTGCTCTTTCCGACCCGATCTTAAGCAGTGAAACGGTTACGGTTTCCGGCCCCGCCTCTTTGGTGCGGCAGGTTACAAGGGTAATGGCACCTCTTGATGCGGCAAGCTTGGATGCGGCTGCGGAAATTCGTGCAAAGCTGATTTGCTATGATTCTCACGGCGCAGAGGTTACAGGGCTAACCCTAAGCCCCAAAACCGTTACGGTTTCCTATGCTGTGCATAATGCAAAGCAGGTTCCCATTCAGGTGGACATCACAGGCACGCCTGCCAATGGCTATCAGGTTGGGGATGTCATCTGCACGCCGAAATATGCCGAGGTAACCGGCTCGCCCGATGCCTTGGATGCAATGCTTTCCATTCGCTTGGACAGCATTGATGTTTCGGGACGCAGCGCCGCCGTTACAAAAACCTTCAATCTGGAAAATTATCTGCCGGACGATATTTCTTTGAAGGAAGGCAGCAGCGGCAACGTACAGGTTACGGTTTCTGTGGATACTGCACCAAGAGGCAGGCAGTTTACCTTGGATTCATCCCACCTGACGATTTTGGGACAGGAGGACGGCAAGACCTACTCCCTTGGGACAGCACACGTTACGGTTTCGGGCGACAGCAGCAGCCTAAACGGACTGCGTGCAGAGGACCTGAACGGCAGTGTGCGTGTCAGCGGAATGTCCGAGGGGACACATCGGGTGCCGCTGCATTTGGATTTGCCTAACGGCTTGAGCGCAAGCCCCGCTTATATTGATGTTACAGTCACCGGCAGCGAAGATGCTCCGGAGAATGAATAAATTTTGGAGGAAGAAAAATGGCAAGATTATTTGGTACAGACGGCGTAAGAGGCGTCGCAAATACAGAATTGACAGGCGAATTGGCATTCCGCTTAGGCAGAGCCGGCGCTTATGTGCTGACAAAGGAAACCAAGCACGCACCACGCATTTTGGTTGCCATGGATACCCGTATCAGCGGCGATATGCTGGAGAGCGCATTGGTTTCCGGCATTTGCTCCGTGGGGGCTCATGCAGTGGTGGCAGGCGTGATTCCCACTCCTGCTGTGGCTTATCTGGTAAGAAAATACAGACTGGATGCCGGCGTTATGATTTCCGCCTCCCACAACCCTGTGGAATATAACGGCATTAAGTTCTTCAATAATCAGGGCTATAAGCTCAGTGATGCGCTTGAGGATGAAATCGAAAGCATTATTGTGAGCCACCCCGAAATTCTGCCCAGCCCCACAGGCATTGGGCTTGGCACCAAGGAATATGCCGAGGAGGCGCTGGATGATTATATTGCATTTTTGACAAAAACAACAGCAGAAAAATTTAACGGCATTAAGGTTGCCTTGGACTGTGCCAACGGCGCTTCCTATAAGGCAGCCCCCATTACCATGCTGGATTTGGGCGCAAGCCTTTGCATTATCCATAATGAGCCGGACGGCACAAATATCAATGATAAGTGCGGCTCTACACACATGGAGGATTTGAAAGAAATGGTTGTGAAAAACGGCGCAGATATCGGCTTTGCCTTCGACGGCGACGCTGACCGTTGTCTTGCTGTGGATGAACAGGGCAATCTGATTGACGGGGATAAAATTCTTGCTATCTGCGGTTCGGATATGAAAAAAAGAGGGACATTGGCGAAGGATACGATTGTGGGTACAGTAATGTCTAACCTTGGGCTGACCATGATGGGCAAGGAGCGGGATATCCATGTTTTGCAGACCTCTGTCGGCGACAGATATGTGCTGGAGCGGATGCTTGCGGATGGCTATAACATCGGCGGCGAACAGAGCGGCCATGTCATTTTCCTTGACCACAACACAACAGGCGACGGTATTTTGACTGCCATTCAGCTGCTTTCCGTATTAAAGCGCAGTGGTAAGAAGGCCTCCGAATTGGCTGCCATCATGCAGACCATGCCGCAGGTTTTGGTAAACGCACGGGTGAACAATGCCAAGAAAAACAGCTACATGGAGGATGCTGTGGTTCGCAAGAGCATTGAGGAATTGGAACAGAAATTTGCACAGGACGGCCGTGTGCTGATTCGTACCTCCGGCACAGAGCCATTGGTGCGTGTTATGATTGAAGGCACAGACATTGAAAAGATGGATGCCGAGGCAAGAAAGCTGGCTGCCTTAATTGAGGAGCGCCTGCAATAAGCACTGGGGATTGACAGAAAAATCCTTTCCCGTTAAAATAGAGAAGGCGGTTTATCCGCAAAATTGAAAAATGTAAAATTGCCGAAGAAAGCAAAAGGGCATTTTGCTTGTAAAATGCCCCTTCGCTTCTTCTGTTAAAGCTTGTCTCAGTAGCTCAGTTGGATAGAGCACACGCCTCCTAAGAGAAAGCCGAGGCTTTCCCCAAAGGGAAAAAATGAAAAACAACTTTCAGTTCGAATCTATTCTGAAAAATGCTAATGGTGACCACAAAGCATTCCCCAACTTGGGGAACGTTCTAATGTTACCAAATCGAAAAAATCTGTAGATTGACAACTCAAAAAAGAGTTGATAATCTTATATATGGCCGAAGGGAAAAATCCCAGAAACCCAGTAAAATCAAGGGTTTGCGGCAT
>NZ_CAKQVD010000049.1 GCF_934277605.1 uncultured Anaerotignum sp. | reverse complement strand
GTATAATGCGGTAATTGCCGCAATGCCGATACCGGAGGCCTCAATCGTCAGGATTTTGTTGATATCCAAATGACCGAATCTGCGGCTGATTTCCTTCCCAATCGCCATAAAAAGACCAATGTCCAACTGGTGATTCAAAAAAGAATCCACTTTTACAACCTCTGTGCCCAATTCCGTACCGTCTTCGATAATTCTTCTCTTTAACAAATCCATGCTGTCGGCTCCTTCTCTTAAAATTCCGCTCATCCTCTAAACAGTTTATGCTCTCTCAAGTATCCACTATTATACGGCTTGCATTTCGTGATGTAAACCGCTCTTTCGGTAAAAGCGTCGAATTTTACAGAGAATCGGGAATTTGAATAGAAACGAACCTTTTTTTTGAAAAGTTTTGGCGGATTTTTTTCGGAACAATGCCTATTTCCGCTTTGCCGTTTCCGTAAGCGTATCTGGTGTGTTCGCTATATGAATACGGTTCAGTACCTCCTGTCTTTCCTCTGTGGAAAGGGTATAAAATCTCTCCATGTCCCTGCCGTTGTGCAAAATCAACTGCCGCACCTCCGGCGGCAGTGTGCTTCGGCTTCGCAGCCAATCCATCGTCATCCCTCCGTTTCTGTTTTTCTTTCCTGTATGAATATGATATCGGGGTCAAAAGCCCCTGATTTTGATGCCGGCGGATTGTTCCGTGCTACGCACTCCCACAATCCTACCCAATATTCGCATATCGTGGGAGTATCATCCCACTTTTATGCTCATATCGGGGCGGGTACCAAGGTCTTTCACCCACCTATGAGCAAGCTCATGTGGGATCAGACCTTTTGACCCTGGCATTATTAGCATGAAAGAATTTTGTTTTTTCATGCGGAAAAAGCAGGAGAAGAAAAAGGAATTTCAGGAAAAAAAGCGAAATGATATAAGTAAAGAAACGAATTTGGTTTGTATTTGATTTGTTAATAGTTCATTTTTGTGTGCTTCACTTTTTTAAGGAGGGAATTTTTCATGGCTTTTTTTGATAAACTGAATGATATGGCAAAAACGGTATCCGAAAAAACAAACGATAGCTTGGAAATCAATAAGCTGATTGGCGAAATCAATCTGAAAAAGGGAAATATCCAGTCCTATCAAAGAGAATTGGGCGAGCATTTCTGGGCAAAATTCGTCACAGGCGAGCAGTTCGATGCGGAAGCCATGCTGATTTGCGATAAAATCGTTGCCACACAGGATAAAATACATGAAATGGAAGCGCAGATTGCACAGATTAAGGCCGAAAGCGAGGCAAAAAAGGCAGGGCGTGAGGCGGAGCGTGCAGAGCGCAAGGCGGCGGAAAAGGCGGCAGAGGCGGAGCGTGCGGCAGAACGGGCAGGCATGGAAAAGCCGCCTGTGCCTGTTTGTGCGGCTTGCGGCGCAGTGCTTGCAGAGGGACAAAAGTTCTGCGGTGCCTGTGGGAAGCCGGTAGAGGAATAAAAGCCTGCTTTCGCCGGAAAACAGGGAAGGGAGTGGCGCAATGGCAGAGATGGATGCAAAACAAAATAGCTTAGGCACAGAGCCAATCGGGCGGCTGCTCTTGCAGTTTTCCGTCCCGACAGCCCTCACCCTGATGGTAAACTGCCTGTATAATATTGTAGACCAAATTTTCATTGGCCATGCGGCAGGCATTAACGGTGTGGCCGCCACAAATGTAACCTTTCCCATCGGCATTATTGCGGCGGCGTTGGCGCTTTTGATTGGGGATGGCTGTGCCGCCAACATCAGCCTTTCTCTCGGCAGGAAGGAGCAGGAGCAGGCGGATCGCACCTTTGCCAATGCCATTGTTCTGCTCTTTGGCGTGGGGCTGCTGCTTTCGGTGTTCGGCTTCATTTTCGCAAGGCAGCTTGTGGTGTTCTTCGGGGCATCCCCCTCCGTTGTGGCAGAATCCGTGCAGTATATGAGCATTATCCTCTTGGGGCAGCCCTTCGGGATGTGCAACATGGCATTTACGGCAATCATCCGTGCGGATGGCAACCCGCAGTATATGATGCGCAGCATGATGCTGGGGGCAGCCTTGAATCTCGTTCTGGACCCCATTTTCATTTTCGTGCTTGGCTGGGGGATTCGGGGGGCGGCATTGGCAACCATCATCGGCCAGATTGTCTCCGGTGTGATTGCCCTGGCATATCTGCCTCGGTTTTCGCATTTCTCCGTAAAGAAGAAAAACCTGCGTCTGCGGAAAAAAACCGTCGGCAATATCGTGCGTCTGGGCTTTCCCAGTCTTTGCACGCAAACAGCAACGGCGGCAACGCAGATTGTGATGAATAACCTCATGCGTAAATATGGTGCCGTCACGGTCTATGGCAGTGAAATTGCGCTTTCCTGCTATGGCTTAATGATGAAGCTTTATCAAATCGCACACGCCATGTTTGTCGGGCTTGCCTCCGGCACACAGCCCATCAATGGCTTCAATTTCGGCGCAAAGCAGTATGCCCGTGTGCATAAAACCATAAAAATCGCCACAAAGGCATCGCTTGCCATTTCGGCGCTGTGGTTTCTGGTGTTTCAGCTCGGCGGCGGCTTTTTGGCATCTCTCTTTGTGCGGGAGGAGCCGCTGTATCAGGAATTTGCGTGGCATTGCTTCCACCTGTATATGCTTGGCTTTTTCGTCTATGGCTTGCCGAATGTCACGGCATCGTTCTTTCAGGCCATCGGCAATTCCACAAAATCTCTGACGGTGTCCCTCTCCCGACAGGTGTTCTTCCTCATCCCGTTTGCCCTTGTGCTTTCAGCACGCTTCGGCATGGATGGGGCGTTGGGTGCAGCGCCCGTTGCGGATGCTTTGGCATTCCTGCTTGCCTCCCTGCTTCTGCGTAAGGAAATCAAGGCATGGAAAAGGCAGGGAATTTTGTGCTGATAATACAAAAAAACAATGGGTTTCAAGGCCTTTGCCGCTTGAAGCCCATTTTCTTGTTTTGGGAAACGCTGTGAATTGTCAAATGCAGCAGAGCTGTGCTATACTGGGGGAAAAACAAAAAAAGGGGGTGCGCCTTGTGGCATATTGGAACTCCAGAGGACTGCGTGGCAGCAGTCTGGAGGAAAGCATCAATTTCACAAATGAACGCTATCGGCAGTCGGGCTTGGCATTGCTGCAAAAAATCCCAACGCCCATCACGCCTGTGCGGATGGATGCCGAAGGCAGAACCATCACGCTTGCATATTTTGAAAAGCAGTCCACCGTTGACTATATCGGTGTGGCGCAGGGCGTGCCGATTGCCTTTGATGCCAAGGAAACCGCAGGGAAAAGCCTGCCCCTGCAAAATATCCATGCACATCAGATGGCTTTTATGGAGGAATTTCGCCGCCAAAGAGGGCTTGCCTTTCTTTTGGTGCATTTTTCTGCGGCAGATGAATATTATCTCCTGCCCTTTGAAACCCTGAGGTGCTATTGGGAAAATGCGGAAAACGGCGGCAGGAAGTCAATTCCCCATGCGGCATTTGAGAAAAAATACAGTATTCGGCAAAAGGACGGCCTCCTGCATTATCTGGAGGCAGTCAGCTTGTATCTGGAGGAAAGCGAAAAACGAGGAAGTGAAGAATCATGCTGAAACAATCGGCAGTGGAACATATATTGACAGCGGCACTGGAAAGCGGTGCCGATTTTGCGGAAATCTATGCGGAGCAAACCAAACGCAGCAGCATTTCCATGGTAAACGGTAAGGTGGAAACGGCGCTCGGCGGCATGGATTATGGCGCAGGGGTGCGGCTGTTCTTCGGCAATCAGGCGATTTATGGCTTTACGAATGACCTCTCCGAGAAAAACCTCATTCGGATTGCCAGAGAGGGTGCGGCGGCGTTGCGTGGGGACCGCATCTATGCTGTCCAGGGCTGGAAGCGGATGGCGGAGCGCTGCATTAACCCCATTCATATCCTGCCCGAAAGCGTTTCCAAGCAAAGAAAGGCGGAGCAGCTTCGCATGGCGGCAGCGGCGGCAAAGGCGTATCATGCGGCGGTTACGCAAACCAGAGCAGGCTATCTGGAGGTAATGAAGCACGTTTTGGTTGCCAATTCCGAGGGTGTCTGGGGCGAGGAGGACAGAACACGCAGCCGTTTTACCATTGAGGCGGTGGCATCCTCTGCAACAGAAAAGCAGAGCGGCCATCTGGGGCCGGGCGGCTCGGAGGGCTATGAGCTGTTTGAACGCATCAATGTGGAGGATACCGCAAGGGAGGCGGCACGCATTGCCCTCACCATGCTTGGCGCAAAGCCCTGCCCTGCGGGGAAAATTCCTGTTGTCATTGATAACGGCTTTGGCGGTGTCATCTTCCATGAGGCGTGTGGGCATGGTCTGGAGGCAACCGCAGTGGCAAGGAATGCCTCTGTTTTTGCGGGAAAAATGGGACAGCAGATAGCCTCTCCCTTGGTTACCGCTCTGGATGACGGTACCATCCAAAACGGCTGGGGCTCTGCGGAAATGGATGATGAGGGAACGCCCACAGCAAAAAATATCCTCATCGAAAACGGAATTTTACGCTCCTATCTCATAGACCGCCTGAACGGCAGAAGGATGGATGCGGCAATCACAGGCTCCGCACGCAGACAGGATTATCGCTATGCACCCACCAGCCGCATGACGAATACCTTTATCGCCAACGGCAAAAGCACACCGCAGGAAATCATTGCCAACACCGAATTTGGTCTTTATGCAAAGCAGATGGGCGGCGGCAGTGTGGACCCCGCCACAGGCTCCTTCAATTTTGCCGTTCTGGAGGGCTATATGATTCGCAACGGTAAAATTGCAGAGCCGGTCAGAGGGGCAACCCTCATCGGCAAGGGTGCGGAGGTTTTGCGGAATATTGATATGGTCGGCAACAATTTGAAGCGGGCGCAGGGGATGTGCGGCAGCAAAAGCGGCTCCATCCCGACGGATGTGGGGCAGCCCATGCTTCGTGTCAGCAGTATGACCGTCGGCGGAAGGGGGTAAGCGGAATGGAGAGAAACGAATTTTTGGAACAGGTGCTTGCCTTCGGCAAAAACGCAGGCTTTACGGATTGCGAGGTATATTATCGTGGCGGAACCGCATTTGAGGTGCTGATTCTGGAGGGCGAGGTCAGCAATTTTGAAAACAGCAGAGAGGAAGGGCTTGCGTTTCGTGGGAACATCAACGGGCGCACAGGCTATGCCTATACGGAGCGGCTCTCCCCGGATGCGATTGCCTATCTGGTGGAAACGGCGAAGGAAAACGCCGCATTGCTCTCCCCCGAGGATGCGGAGGAGCTTTATGCGGGCGAGGAGGACTATCCCGTTTTGGATGGTGTCAATGCCGCCTTGGAAGGTCTGCGTGTAGAGGAAAAAATCGAAGCGGCCATGCGTATGGAAGCAGCCGCATTGGCAGGTGCGCAGGAGGTGGCCTCCTTGGACTATTGCGCCTTAGGCACAGCCTTGGCGGAGCTTGCCATAAAAAATACAAGGGGCTTGGATGTTTCCTTTGCAAAAAACTTTGCAACGGCGTATGTTTCTGCGATTGCCAAAAGGGGCGGGGAAACAAAAACAGGCTCTTATTTCTGGAAGGCGCAGGATTGGAATTTGTTTGATCCCGAGCAAACGGGCAGAATGGCGGCAAGGCGGGCGGCGGCGCACTTGGGTGCCTCCTCTGTGCCAAGCGGCGTATATGATATCGTCTTGGATGGGAGAGCCATGGTTTCGTTGCTGGGTGCGTTTGTCGGTGTGTTCTTTGCGGAAAATGCACAAAAGGGCTTTTCTCTGTTGCAGGGGAAGGCGGGCGAAAAAATTGCCGCAGAAGCAGTCACACTGCGGGATGATGCACTGCTCAAGGGCGGCTATGCCACACAGCCCTTTGATAGTGAGGGTGTTTCGGGCAAAAATAAGGCAATCATTGAAAACGGTGTTCTGAAAACCTTGCTCTATAACCGCAAAACAGCCAAAAGGGACGGTGTGCGGTCTACGGGCAACGGCTTTAAGCTTGGGCTGACAGGCTCCGTCAAAACCGCCCCCACAAATTTCTATCTGGCAAAGGGCGAAGGCTCTCAGGAGGCCTTGCTTGCACAGATGGGGGATGGTCTCTTGATTACAAGCCTGATGGGGCTGCACGCAGGCACAAATGCCGTTTCGGGCGATTTCTCTCTTTCTGCGGAGGGCTTTCGTGTGTCAGGCGGCAAAATCGGGCAGCCGGTGGAGCAGATTACCGTTGCAGGCAATTTCTATCAGCTTTTGCAGGCAGTGGAGATGCTTGCCGCAGATTTGTATTTCGGCTCGGGCGGCATTGGTGCGCCCTCCGTTTTGGTGCGTGGGCTTGCCGTTGCGGGCAGCTAATAAAGAAAGACCTAAGGGAATTTCTCTCTTAGGTCTTAGACTGTAGACAAAGTTATTTTTGTGATGCGGAAGGGTTTGGGAAACGAAGCGTTTCCCAAGTGAAATCCGCAGTCGGAATTCACTTCCGACGAGGAAAACAGCGAGTTTCAAGGCTTTTAAGCTGATGGAACTCGTCTGTTTATTCCTCTGTTTCAACAAGTCGAAAACCTGTTTTCGACTTAGGGTGTCGACTTTGTCGACACCCTAAGACCTAAGGGATTTTTCTCTTAGGTCTTTTTTATGTAAGCTTATCCGTCTAATTTGTCGCAAAGGTCGTTGATTTGCTTGAGCAGCTTTTCCATATCCCGATTGGTGCCGCCCTTGTTCAGATTGATGATCTGTTGCAGGCGCTTGTTTGCCAGGTCAAGCTGATTTGCCAGATATGCGGCACGCTTGCCGCCATCGGAGGTTGCCTTTGCTTTCGGCAGAGCCTTCGGCGCAACGGGAATCTTCACGCCCTCGGAAATCATCTCGTTGTTTGCCAAATCAAAGCAGGCACCGCTGTAAGGCGCAAAGGCGTTGTAGCCGTATTCTTCATGCAGGCATTTCGTAAAATCGTCGCAGACCATGTCCTCGCCATGCACCACAAACACACGCTCGGGCTTTTTCTCAAAATGGTTCACCCAGTTCAGCAGGCCCTTCTTGTCGGCATGGCCGCTCACGCCTGCCAGCTCCTCAATGTGTGCGTTGACGGTAATGGTCTCCCCGAACAGCCGCACCTCCTTTTCCCCTTGGATGATGTTTCTGCCCAGTGTGCCGATGGCTTGATAGCCGACGAATAAAATCGTACACTCGGGCCGCCAAAGGTTATGCTTCAAATGGTGGCGAATCCGCCCTGCCTCGCACATGCCCGAGGCGGAAATGATAACCTTGGGGCTTTTGTCAAAGTTGATTGCCATGGAATCATCCGGCGTAACGGCAAGCTCCAGTCCGTCAAATTGCAGGGGGTTGATGCCCTGCTTAACCAGTGCCATTGCGGCAGTGTCATAGCAGCTCAGGTGGTTTTCCACAAACACACGGGTGGCCTCAATCGCAAGCGGGCTGTCCACATAAACCTTGAAGCCCTCATGCCCCCGCACCAGTCCTCTTTCCTTGATTTCACGGATGAAATAAAGCATTTCCTGTGTTCTGCCCACAGCGAAGGAGGGAATCACCAAATTGCCGCCACGGTCAAAGGCTTCCTGAATCTTGCCTGCAAGCTCCGTCACATAATCGGGTGGAACGGTGTGGTAGCGGTCGCCGTAGGTGCTTTCCATGATGACATAATCCGCCTGTGCTGTATAGCGGGGATCGTGGATAATGGGCTGATTGATATTGCCGATGTCGCCCGAAAAAACCAGCTTTTTCGAGACACCGTTTTCCGTCAGCCAAATCTCAATGCTCGAGGAGCCGAGCAAATGCCCCACATCCGTAAAGCGAATCCGAATCCCTTCGGAAACCGCAACCTCCTTCATATAGCCGCAGGGTACAAAATGCTCCATCACAGCCATGGCATCCTCGGTGGTATAAAGCGGCTCAAAGGGGGCTCTGCCGGCACGCTTGTTTTTTCGGTTGCGCCACTGTGCTTCAAATTCTTGGATGTGCGCACTGTCCAAAAGCATAATGCGGCAAAGGTCTGTGGTGGCCTCGGTGGCGTAAATCTCCCCCTGAAAGCCGTTTTTGTGCAGCAAGGGGAGCAGACCGGAATGGTCAATGTGTGCATGGGAAAGAAAAACGTAATCAATCTGAGAGGCGGCAACGGGGATTTCTTGGTTTTCGTAGGTATCCCGTCCCTGCTCCATGCCGCAGTCCAAAAGGATACTTTTCCCGCACGCTTCAATATAATGGCAGCTTCCCGTCACTTCATGGTCAGCGCCCAAAAACATCAGCTTCATAGGCTGTTACCTCCTTTGTAATAAGGCTCTTGTAAAAGTGGACAAATGTCTTTCTGTAAACAGTATAATCCTTTTCCCTTGTGCTGACAAGTCCTGTAAAAAGAAGAAATTTTCTTGTAAAAATGCAGTGCCTTCTGCGAAAAGGGGGCTGTGTTTTCGTCTGGAAATAGAGCGAAAATATGGTATAATAAAAAAAGAAGCAAAGACACAGGCGAAAGGGAGGGAGACTATGCTCACAACCGCAAAGCTTTATGATATATTCCGTATCGTCAGTGGGGAGCACAGCGAGCCACATGCGATATTGGGGATGCACGAAATTGAGGAAAACGGCAAAAAAAACGTTGTGGTGCGTGCATTTTTGCCGCAAGCGGCAGGCATAACCGTGATTGATTTTGCCAATAAACGAAAAAAATATCCGATGGAGCGGATTCATTCGGATGGCTTTTTTGAGGTCACCATTACGGATAGAGAGGAATGGTTCCGCTATCAGCTTGAATATACCGATGCACAGGGCAACACATGGCGAAGCTATGATCCCTATTCCTTTGCACCGACCATTTCCGAGTTTGATCGGTATTTGTTCGGTGCTGGCACGCATTATGAAATTTATAAAAAAATGGGCGGCAGGCTGCTGACACACCAAGGCGCAAGGGGTGCGGCGTTTTCCGTCTGGGCGCCCAATGCAAGGGCAGTCAGCGTAATTGGGGATTTCAATAACTGGGATGCACGCAGAAGCCCCATGCGAAAGCTGGGCGAATCCGGCATTTGGGAGCTGTTTCTTCCTGCGGCGGCAGAGGGGGATAAATATAAATTCCATGTGATACAATGCGATGGCAGGGCGGTGGATAAAACAGATCCCTATGGTGTCTATGCAGAGGTCAGGCCGCAGACCGCCTCGGTGCTGTATCCCCTGCACCGCTATAAATGGAAGGATCGCCGTTGGATGACGGCACGCAAAAAATATGATTTTAAAACAGCCCCCATGAATATCTATGAGGTGCATTTGGGCAGCTGGAAGCGGGCGGAGGGCAACCGCTTTCTGACCTATACCGAATTGGCGGAGCAGCTCATTCCCTATGTGAAGGAAATGGGCTATACCCATATCGAGCTTTTGCCCTTGGAGGAGCATCCCTTCGATGGCAGCTGGGGCTATCAGGTAACCGGCTATTATGCGCCCACCAGTCGCTATGGCAGCCCCGATGAGCTGAAGCAATTTGTGGATGTCTGCCATCAAAACGGTATTTCCGTCCTTCTCGATTGGGTGCCTGCGCATTTCCCCAAGGATGATTTTGCACTTGCACGCTTTGACGGCACAGCGCTTTATGAGCATCAGGATGCCCGTCTGGGAGAGCATTTGCAGTGGGGAACCTATATCTTCAATTACGGCAGAAAGGAGGTTGCCAATTTCCTTTTGGCAAACGCATTGTATTGGATGGATGTTTTCCATATCGACGGTCTGCGTGTGGATGCGGTGGCATCCCTGCTGCGTCTGGATTTTTGCAAGGAGGAGGGGCAGTGGCTCCCCAATGTATACGGCGGCAGTGAAAACCTTGAGGCAATCGAGTTTCTCAAGCACATGAACGCTGTCATTGCCGAAAGAGAGCCGGGCGCACTTATGATTGCGGAGGACAGCACCGCATGGAACGGTGTCACGAAGAAGGTAGAGGAGGGCGGCCTTGGCTTCAGCCTCAAGTGGAACATGGGCTGGATGAATGATTTTCTTTCCTATATCAAGCTGGACCCCATCTATCGCAAATATCATCATAATAAGCTGACCTTCGGCATGGCATATCATTATGCCGAAAATTTTGTGTTGGTGCTTTCACATGATGAGGTGGTGCATACCAAATCCTCCATGATAGGCAAAATGCCGGGGGATGTGTGGCAGAGCCTTGCCAACCTCAGATTGTCCTATGGCTTTATGATGGGGCATCCGGGGAAAAAGCTGCTGTTTATGGGCGGCGAATTTGCACAGTATAACGAATGGAGCGAGGCGCGCTCCTTGGATTGGCACCTTCTGCAATATGCCGATCATCAGCGTATGCAGGCGTATGTCAAGGAGCTGAACCATCTGTATGCGGCAGAGCCGGCGTTCTGGGCGGAGGATTTTGAGCCAAACGGCTTCCAATGGATTGATTGCGATGATGCGGAACGCTCCATGGTTTCCTTCGTGCGCCGCAGCAAGCAGAAGGAGCTGGTGTTCCTCTGCAATTTTACCCCTGTGGTGCATCGGGGCTATGCCTTGGGTGTCACAGAGGCGGGTGTCTATCGGGAATGCCTGAACAGTGATGCACAGCGCTTCGGCGGCAGTGGTGTCATCAATGCCTTGCCTCTGCAAAGCAAGGCGGAGCCGGCAGGCCGCTGTCCCCATCGGGTAGAGCTGGATGTGCCGCCCTTGGGCGTGGTCATTTTGGAACGGGAGCCGGCAAAAGCAAAAAAACCTGCCGCAAGGAAGGGAAAAACCGCAAAGAAGAATACGCCCGCAGCCCTGCCTTCCGAAAAAAATGCGGAAAAAACGGAGGGGTAAGCTGCTTTGCCATCATTTTTCTTAAGAATTTCTCTTAGTTCTTATTGACGTTGCGGGAATTTTTGTGTATAATTCTTAAATGTATGGTAAAAAAAGGCGTAAAAGCACCTTTCTTGCCATCAACGAATCTCGCACTGGGAGGGAGGGAAATTCATGTCAGAGGTAAAAGTTAAAGAAAATGAATCCTTGGACAGCGCACTGCGTCGTTTTAAAAGAACATGTGCCAGAGATGGTATCATGGGCGAAGTACGCAAAAGAGAGCATTATGACAAACCCAGCGTAAAACGCAAAAAGAAATCCGAAGCCGCAAGAAAACGTAAATTCAGATAATAACGAAAAAGCGTTATCCTGCGATTGGGCGGGGGCAGGCTTGTCTGCACAGCCGCACAAGCATTGGATAACCTGACGATATGAGTAAAACCGTAGGTTTTACGAAGTGCGTCAGTGACGAAGGCAGCTTTTTGTTTTACCAAGCTTTGCGAAGCTTTACGAAGCTTTCATGGTTGGCTAAGTTTTACTAAGGCGAAAAGGGATGATTATATGTCATTAAAAGAGCAGCTTTTTGCAGATTTGAAAACTGCGATGAAAGAAAAGGATGCCATCAGGAAGGATACCATTCAGTTGGTTCGTTCCGGCGTTCTGCAGATCGAAAAGGATACTAAGGTTGAGCTGGATGATGAAGGCGTAATCGAGGTTATCTCCAAGCAGCTGAAAAGCAGACGCGATTCTTTGCCCGATTTTGAAAAAAGCGGCAGAGAGGATTTGATCGAAAAACTCAATAAAGAAATCGAAGTTTTGTTAAGTTACCTTCCAGAGCAGTTAAGCGAGGATGAAATTCAGAAGATTGTTGAAGACGCCATCGCGCAGACCGGAGCCTCCTCCATTAAGGATATGGGCAAAGTCATGGGTATCGTGACAGCCAAGGCGAAGGGCCGTGCAGATATGAAAATTGTCGGCGGTCTTGTGAAAAAAATGCTCCAAGGCAAGTAATAATCGAAACCATAGGGTCACAGGCGTCGCCTGTGGCCCTTTTACGTTGAAGGGGGAAAGGCTATGAAATTCAGAAAATTGATGGGCGTAACGGCAGTTCTTTTGAGTGCGGCCATGGCATTGAGCGGCTGCGGCGGCACAAGGCAGGCGGCATATCACATCGGCATTGTGCAGCAGGATGAACATTCCTCTTTGGATGCGGCAACAAAGGGCTTTGAGGATAAGCTCATGGAGCTGCTCGGCGAGGAAAATGTCAGCTTTGATTATCAAAATGCACAGGGCGAGCAGGCAAACTGCACCACCATCGCCACAAAATTTGTTTCCGATGGCTGCGATTTGATTTTGGCAAACGGCACAAGGGCGTTGCAGTCTGCGGCGGCGGCAACAGCGGATATTGCCATTGTCGGTGCCTCTGTCACAGACTATATTGCGGCAGGCGTGGTGGATTCCAATGAAGCGCCCGGCAAAAATGTAACCGGCGTTTCCGATTTGGGCGAAATTCCCGCACAGATGGATGTCCTGCTGCAATTCTGTCAGGCAGATACGAAGCTTGCCATTTTGTATTGCTCTGCGGAGCCAAATTCCATCTATCAGGCAGATTTGGCAAAGGAATATCTGGAAAAGCTGGGACGGGAATACGCAGTCTATACCGTTGCCGATTCCAATGATGTGCAGGCCGTGCTGACAAAGGCGGTGCAGGAATGTGGCGCCATCTTTATCCCGACGGATAACACAATGGCAAACAGCATGGAAATCGTAAAGAATATCACAATTCCCGCAGGCGTGCCGACCTTTGCGGGCGCAGAATATATGAGCCGCATTGGTGCGCTCTCCACGCTCTCCATCCGCTATTATGATTTGGGCGTGAAGGCGGCGGAAATGGCGTATGATATTCTCGTAAACGGCGCAAATCCCGCAGATATGCCAATCGCATTTGTTTCCGATGGGGTTGTCCCGAAATATAACCCCGAAATCGCAAAGGCACTGGGGATTACACCCCCTGCGGATATGCAGGCACTCGAAGAAACAGAGTAAACAGAGCCTTTCCTGCGGAGAAGCACCTGTATCGAGGAAACAATTTTTTCGATACACTTAATCGAAATATTCGATTTGTTGTTGACAATCAAAATAGGGATGCTATAATTCATTTTGCGATGAAAAATTATGTCGGATCAGGCATAGGAAAAAAACCGAAAAGGGAGAGGATAGCTATGAAAATGAAAAAAACAATGGGACTGCTTGCGATGGCAATGGCAGCGGTTATGGCAATGACAGGCTGCGGCGGCAATCAGGATGCGGCAGATGGCGATACAGATAAAAAGGTATATCATGTCGGTATCATTCAGCAGATGGAGCATGGCTCTCTGGATGCCGCAACAAAGGGCTTTCAGGATAAGCTGACAGAGCTGCTCGGCGAGGAAAATGTCAGCTTCGATTATCAGAATGCACAGGGTGAGCAGGCAAACTGCACCACCATTTCCACAAAGCTGGTTTCCGATGGCTGCGATTTGATTATGGCAAATGCCACAACAGCATTGCAGACAGCGGCAGCAGCAACCTCCGATATCCCCATCGTAGGCACCTCCGTTACAGATTATGTCACAGCAGGCGTTGTGGATTCCAATGAAGCACCCGGCAAAAACGTCACAGGCGTTTCCGATTTGGCATCCATCGAAAAGCAGATTGATGTGCTGCTGCAGTTCTGCGATAAGGAAAATGTAAAGGTTGCGATTGTTTATTGCTCCGCAGAGCCCAACTCCAAATATCAGGTGGATTTGGCAACAAAATATCTGGATGAACAGGGCATCCCCTATCAGACCTATACTGCTGCGGATTCCAACGAAATTCAGGCAGTTGTCACAAAGGCAGTTGCAGATTGCAACGCAATGTATATCCCCACCGATAACACATTGGCAAACAATATGGAAATCGTAAAGAATATCGCAGTTCCCGCACGTGTTCCCACCGTTACGGGTGCAGAGGCAATGTGTGAGGTCGGCGGCTTGGCAACCCTGTCCATCAGCTACTATGATTTGGGCGCAAAGGCAGCCGAAATGGCGTATGATATTCTGGTAAACGGCAAAAAACCTGCCGAGATGCCCATTGAATATCTGACAGATGGTCTGGTTCCCAAATATAACCCCGATATCGCAGAAGCATTGGGCGTAACCATCCCCGAAGGCATGGAACCCGTTGCATAAGCGAACAATTTAAAATTTGAAAAAGATAAGCGGAGCATTATGCTTCGCTTATTCCTACGAAAAAGAAAAAGATAGAAAGAGGTATATTTTTATGAATATTATGGCATTGTTCAATGCCCTTCCGGGCTCAATCGCCCAAGGGCTGATTTGGGGTGTTTTTGCCATCGGCGTTTACATCACCTTTAAGGTATTGGATTTTGCGGATATGAC
>NZ_CAKQVD010000048.1 GCF_934277605.1 uncultured Anaerotignum sp. | reverse complement strand
GGTTTCCTCCGCCAGTCTGAGCTGCTGGCGGAACCAAAAGCGCTGTAATTCCTTCGGGTGGGTATCATAATAATAATCCAGACCGATTTCCCCGATGGCAACGACCTTTTTATGCTCGCTCAGCTTTTTCAGCTTCGCAATCGTCTGCGAGGACATATCATAGAGCTCATGGGGGTGTACGCCGACGGCAGCGTAGATATAGTCATATTTTTCAGCCAGACGGATGCTCATTTCAGAGCTTTTCACATCACAGCCGATATTGATGACATTGCTTACCCCACAAGAAGGAAGAAGCTCCCGCAGGAGCTCCTCTCTGTCTTGCTTGAATCTCTTGTCGTCATAATGTGCGTGAGAATCAAAATAATTCATAATTAGCTGATGCTGCTGCCGCTTTCAAAGTCCTTGTCATCTGTAGTCAGGATAGACAGCTTGCCGTCCTTGTCTTCCGCACACAGAATCATGCCGTAGCTCATTTCGCCCATCATTTTTCTGGGCTTGAGGTTGTAGGCAACCACAACACGCTTGCCAACCAGTGCATCGGGTGCATAGGTGTCCTTAATGCCGGAGAAGATAACTCTTTCCTCCTCGCCGAATTTTACCACGTTGCGCAGCAGCTTCTTGGACTTAGGCACCTCCTTGCTTTCGATGACCTCGCCCACCTTCAGCTGCACCTTGCAGAAATCGTCAATCGTAATCTCTGCGGGATATTCCTCTTCGGGTGCCTCCTTCTTAGGCTCCTCCTTCTTTGCCTGATTTGCGATGGAGGTAGCCTGTGCCGCCTTGATGGCAGCCTCCAGAGCCTCCAGCTCCTTCTTCATGTCAATACGAGGGAACAGGGTTTCGCCCTTCTGCACAGCAAGCTCTGCGGGCAGAAGTCCCCATGTCTTTGTGCTTTCCCAATCGGTCAGCGCACCCTCTGTAATGTTCAGCTGTGCCCAAATTTTTGCGGGTGTCAGGGGCATGAAGGGCTGAATCAAAATGGAGATGATGCGAATGCTTTCCGCAACATTGTAGAGTGCATTTGCCAGCTCTGCCTTCTTGCCTTCGTCCTTACACAGCACCCAAGGCTGTGTTTCGTCGATATATTTGTTGGTGCGGCGAATCAGGTTCCAAATTTCAATCAAAGCATCGGAGAAAAGCATATTGTCCATCTTTTCCTCCACCTTGGGAACGGTTGCCGCAGCCATTGCCTTGAGGTCTGCATCAAAAGCAGTTTCGGTTCTGTCTGCGGGCAGCTTGCCGCCGAAGTATTTTTCAATCATGCCAACCGTTCTGGAAACAAGGTTGCCCAAATCGTTTGCCAAATCGGAGTTAATGCGCTGAATCAGTGCTTCGTTTGTGAAGTTGCCGTCCTGCCCGAAGGCGATTTCTCTCAGCAGGAAATAACGGATGGCATCCACGCCGTATTTTTCCACCAGAACAACGGGGTCAACCACGTTCCCGACGGATTTGGACATTTTGCCGCCGTTGATAACCAGCCAGCCGTGGCCGAATACCTTCTTGGGCAGGGGAATGTTCAGTGCCATCAGCATAGCAGGCCAGATGATTGCGTGGAAACGCACGATTTCCTTGCCGACCACATGCACATCTGCGGGCCAGTATTTCTTGTAGTCCGCATCGTTGTCACTGCCGTAACCCATGGCGGTAATATAGTTGGAAAGTGCATCAATCCAAACATATACGATATGCTTGGGGTCAAAGTCAACAGGCACGCCCCATTTAAAGGAGGTACGGGAAACCGCCAAATCCTCCAGACCGGGCTTCAGGAAGTTTGCAATCATTTCATTCTGGCGTGTGTTGGGCTGCAAAAATTCGGGATTTTCTTCATAATATTTGATGATTCTGTCACCGTATTTGGAAAGGCGGAAGAAGTAGCTTTCCTCCTTCAGCAGTTCAACGTCACGTCCGCAGTCGGGGCATTTGCCGTCCTTCAGCTGCGTTTCTGTGAAGAAGGATTCGCAGGGGGTGCAGTACCAGCCCTCATAAGCGGATTTATAAATATCGCCTTGGTCATAAAGCTGCTTAAAAATTTTCTGTACGGCTTTCACATGGTAATCGTCTGTGGTACGGATGAATCTGTCATAGGAAATTTCCATCAGATTCCACAGCTCCTTAATGCCCGCAACAACCTTATCGGTGTACTGCTTGGGTGTCATGCTCTGTGCGGTTGCGATTCTTTCGATTTTCTGCCCGTGCTCGTCCGTCCCTGTCAGGAACATTACGTCATACCCACGCAGTCTTTTGTAGCGTGCCATGGTGTCTGTCGCTACTGTGCAGTAGGAATGACCGATGTGCAGCTTATCACTGGGGTAGTAAATGGGAGTGGTGATATAAAATTTTTCTTTAGCCACAAGTATCTCTCCTTTTTATTGTTTTCATTATAATAAGTAAAAACCAAACCGTCCGTAAGGCTTTTTGCCAATAAAAAACCCGTCCTTCTTTTGAAAGGACGGGCGTTTTGCCGTGTTACCACCTTACTTCGTTTTCCCCTCGCGGAAAAAACCTCATGAAGTCCAAAGGACTCCTGCGCAATAACGGGCGCGCCCGTCGCAGCCTAGTACCCATGGGATATTCGGTGCGAAGCTCCAAGGCCATCTTCAGCGGTTGCTCCTGCGCCTCTTTTCAGCTTGCTGAGGCTCTCTGTGGCATAGCGTTGTCGCTTACTCTCCTTTTCATTGCTCTTGTTCTAATAAATTTTATTCTACTATATTTCCCTCTTTTCTGTCAATGGATACAGTGAGAAGGAATTTAAAAATTTGTAGGTTTGTCAAACCTGTGCTACACTAAGCCCTGAAATTATTCAACACCTCCTGTGGTGTTTTCCATTCCAAGGGGCGCATAGGGAAATGATTATAATCCCTGCAGTTATAGCGTTTCAGTTGCTTGCTGAAGTCATCAAAGGAATAGAAGGTGTGTGTTGCATAAAAGCGTTCATTATCTTTTCTGTTTTTTGTATTGTGGTGATTCAAATATAACACAAAAGAGCCTATCCTCGCTTTTTTATTTCTTTAGCTGTAACATATGTATTGTAAACCTACACAACACTGCTTACGCTGTTTTTATAAACTTATAGAATGATATACAGGCATATGATATAATTTAAAGTATAGAAAAAATAGTATGAAATGAGGATAGATACGGAATGCCAAAAGGAATGCCAAAAGGAATGTCAAAAGAATTTCAAAATATTATAAAAAGAACAGCACCGAATCCTTTTTATACAGAAGAAAAAGGTTGTTTATTTTTAGGAGATAGTATAGAAGTTTTAAAAAGAATTAAGGATTCATCGGTAGATTTGATTTTTGCAGACCCACCATATTCGATAAAAAAAGCGGATTGGGACACGTTTGAAAACCAAGAAGAATATATTAAATTTTCAAATAAATGGATTAAAGAAGCAAGCAGAATTTTAAAAGATACGGGGACATTATATGTATGTGGATTTTCTGAAATATTAGCAGATATTCACCATCCAGCAATGAAATACTTTTATAATTGTAGATGGCTAATTTGGTATTATAAGAATAAGGCAAATTTAGGGAATGATTGGGGGCGAAGTCACGAAAGTATTTTGTGTTTAAGAAAGTCTAAAAATCATATAATGAATGTTGACTCTGTAAGAATTCCATATAATGCTCATACATTAAAATATCCAGCACGTATGCAAGCGAAAACAAGCCAGTATGGAAATGGAAAAGAAAAAGAAAGAGGAGCGTGGACACCAAATCCATTAGGAGCAAAACCTAAAGATGTGATAGAAATTCCTACGACATGTAATGGAATGGGTGAAAAAACCCCACACCCAACACAAAAGCCAGAAGAATTGTTGCGTAAAATTATTTTAGCTTCGTCTAATAAGGGAGATGTTATATTAGATCCATTTGTTGGAAGCGGAACAACGGCTGTATGTGCCAAACAATTAGAAAGGCAATGGATAGGTATAGATAAAAGTGAAGAATACTTAAATTGGGCTGTTGAAAGATTAGAAAAAGTTCCAAGAAAAACAATAGAGGAATGGATACAATATGATAAATCTATTGTATCAAGAAGGGAGACAATACGATGAAAACTTTATGGGAACTAATGTCATGGGTTTCAGAAAAGCAAAGATTTGAAACGATTGGAGATTATGTAGAATTTGCAAAATGTTACTTAGAATTTATTGAAACAGAATTGCAGGCAGAATTGGTAGCTAAAAATGAAAATAATTATCGCTTTTTTCAGTATAGACGAGACGGAGAGTATAACATAACTCGCCCTGTTAATTCAGAATTATTTTTTAAACTTGCAGAATATGAAAGTATAGCACCGGATTTTGAAAAAATTCTTACAAATATAAGAGATATAAAGGATGATGAAGAAGCAAGAAAAAATATCAATAATTTTATTTATACTACGCAACAGACAATAGGTTGTGCTTTAGATGCCCTTCCATCTTCTAAAACAAATACATCAAGAAAAGTGAACGGTGATTTATTTGAACGTTTAATGCAGATGATTATAAGACAGCTGGGATTTACAATAGATTCAGAAACGTTGAGTGTTCCGGTACCAAAATCTATGGAAAAAATGAATTATCAGAATGACATAGAAATAAAAGTAGAAGGGGAAATTGTTGCGATAGGTTCGGTTAAAACATCAAGTAAAGATAGAATTGATAAGATTTTTTTGGATAAACTGATGTATAATCGTTTGACTAACACAGATACACCTCATTTCGCAATCTTTTTACACGATGTACAACGAGCAGGAAAAGAACCAAATTATAAAACAGGTCAAACATTTTTAACGGGGCATTTTAAGGCATATACTATTGGTTTGAATCCTTTAGATGGTGTGTATTATTGTGATTTACGTCCAATTATGAAAACTGATGATTTGTTAAAAGAACATATAAAATCGTTAGATTATTTATTATGTGAAGATGTTTGGAAATTTGTATAAAGGTAATAGAAATGAAAATTTATAAGAATTCAATTTATATAACAGGTGAGAAGGAATTTAAAAATTTCCTTTTCTTCAGAAAAAGTTGAGATTTTGTAAGACTTTTTTTTGTATGATTCTTTTTGAAAGGAGATGATTGTTTTTATCGTATGAAAAGCGTAAACTGGAAAATATGGAAAGCACTGTTAGATCGAAAAACCTGTTTGGAATGCAAAGATATTCATGGTAAAGTTTATCCTATGAAAGAAAGCGTAATAGGGATGGACATTTACCGGAAAGTCCTGGCGGTATTTGGTATGAAGCAGATATTAACTATAAATGGGGATATAGAGGGAATGATAGAATCCTATATTCAAACGATGGCTTGATTTTTGTAACCTATGACCACTATAAAACATTTATTGAAATTGTGTAGGAGGATTAGAATTAAAGATTAAAAAGGATACCTGAAGCATAGTGTTTCAGGTACCCTTTTTTCATTTGTCTTATTTCAGATTTTCGGGATTCAGGCATTCCAGCTCGGGCAGGATAAATTTGCCGTCCTTGCGAATCAGCACATCATCAAACCAGATTTCGCCGCCGTCATATTCGGGTGTCATAATCAGCACCAAATCCCAATGGATTGCGGATTTATTGCCGTTGGGGGCATCCTCATAGCAGTTGCCGGGTGTGAAATGGATAGAGCCTGCAATTTTTTCATCAAAAAGGATGTTGTTCATGGGCTTTGTGATATAGGGGTTTACGCCAATGGCAAATTCGCCCACATATCTTGCACCCTCGTCCGTGTTGAATACCTTTTCCAGACGCTCCTTGTCATTCCCGTCGCAGTCCACGATTTTCCCGTCCTTGAATGTCAAGCGCACATTTTCAAATGTAAAGCCGTTGTATTCGGAGGGCGTATTATAGGTAATCACACCGTTGATAGACTCCCGCACCGGTGCGGTATAAACCTCGCCGTCGGGGATGTTGCAGCCGCCCGCACACTTGATGGCAGGAATATCCTTGATGGAGAAGGAAAGATCGGTGTCCTTCGCCACCAAACGCACACGGTCTGTTTTGTTCATCAATTCCACCAAAGCGTCCATGGCCTTGTCCATCTTGCCGTAGTCCAGATTGCATACATTAAAATAGAAGTCCTCGAAATCCTCCAAGGAGGTCTTTGCCGCCTGCGCCATGGCATTTGTGGGATAACGCAGCACCACCCATTTTGTGTGCGGCACACGGATTTGGTGATGCACCGGGTCGTCATATAAGCGGTTTTGCAAATCCAGCTTTTCCGTCGGCACATCATATTGCTCCGTCAGGTTATCCTCCCCGCGCACACCGATAAAGGCGTCCATCTGCTGCATGAGCTTAGCGTCCGCCTCCGCCATGATTTTCTGCTGCTCCTCGGTTGCGCCCAGAAGCAGCTCCCGTTCCAGAGAATTTGTCATCATTTTTACAAAGGGAATCGCCCCCACCTTGTAGGTCTCCTTGATGATTTGCTTCACCAAAGGCAGTGGGTGTACGCCGTTGCAGGAAATCCAGACCTTTTCGCCCGGTTCCAGTCGGCAGGAATAATGCACTAAATTATATGCCAAGGTTTTGATTCTTTCGTCCATGGTAAAAATCTCCTTTCGTGCCGTTTTTGAACGGCTTTCTTCCATATTATTTTACAATGTTTTAGGAAAATACGCAAAGAAATTGACAAACATAGGATAAAAAAGATAGAATGAGTAAAAAAGAAAGGGGGAGGCTTTGATGCGTGTTGCAATTCCCACAAAAAACGGCAGAATTGATCCGCAATATAGCCATGCGGCAGAATTTACGGTCTATGAAATAGAAATTGAGCTGGTAAAGAAAAAAGAAGTTGTCCCTCTGGGGAAAGCCGCCATTGCGGATTTTCTGACAGAGCAGGATATCAATGCCGTCATCTGCGGCAACATCCGCTCCTCCGCCCGCAATATCCTGCGGGCAAAGCGAATTGAGCTGACCTATGGGGTGCTTGGCGAGGTGGATGATGTAATGATTCGCTATCTCAGCGGCGAGCGTCTGGGGGATATTGATGAAAATGCCTTTTTGAGAGTAGGCAGAGAAGGAGAGTAATATATGGCATTACTGGAACGGTTTTTTCCGGATATTTATGTAAAATCTGTATTTGAGCTGCCCTTGGAGGATTTGAAAAAGCTGGGCATTCGTGGCTTGGTGTTTGATATTGATAATACCGTTGCCCCCTTTGATGTGGCAGAGCCGGATGAGGAAATTGTGGAGCTGTTTGCTTTTTTGCGCAAGGAGGGATTTAAACTCTGCATTTTGTCCAATAATACAAAGGAACGGGTGCAGCGCTTCAATCGCAGGCTCGGCGCATTGGCAATCCACAAGGCAGGCAAGCCCGGCATTAAAAAGCTGAAGCGTGCAATGGAAATCATGGGTACCGATCCGCATAGCACCGCCATGGTTGGCGATCAGGTCTTTACGGATATGTGGTGCGGGCATAAGGGCGGCCTGCTCTGCGTGATGACAGCGCCCATCTGCAACAGGGACCAGCTCATCACAAAGGTAAAACGTGGGGCGGAGCGCCAAGTGATGAAGGTTTATTTCAAGAAATATGGGAAATAAGCGTTGTTTTTTCAATTTTTTATTGAAAAATGCGCCTTCATCTATTAGAATATAAAAGGATATGTTTATTTTTTGAATGAGAGAATAAACATTGTTTTCGGAATGATAAAATTGATAAATAATTTGAGGAGGAAACACTATGATTTCTGCAGGTGAATTTAGAAAAGGCATTACTTTTGAAATGAATGGCGAGCCCCATGTAATTCTGGACTTCCAGCATGTTAAGCCCGGCAAAGGCTCTCCCTTCGTAAGAACAAAATACAAAAACATTCTGACAGGGGCAACAAGAGAAGAAGCCTTCAACCCCAACGATAAGTTCCCCAAGGCACACATCGAAACAAAGAAAATGCAGTATCTGTATAACGATGGCGAGCTGTACTACTTCATGGATAACGATACCTTCGACCAGATTCCTCTGCATGAGGATCAGGTAGAAGAAGCAATGAAATATCTGAGAGAGAACGATGAAGCAACCATCAAATTCTACAAGGGCGCACCCTTCCTGGTTGAAGCACCTCAGTTTGTGGATTTGGTTATCACAGATACAGAGCCCGGCTTCGCAGGCAACACAGCACAGGGCGCACTGAAGCCTGCCACAGTGGAAACAGGCTTGGTTATTCAGGTTCCTCTGTTCATCGAATCCGGCGAAAAGGTTCAGATTGATACAAGAACAGGCGAATATCTGGGCAGATCCAAAGAATAATTTGGAAAACCCTTATCTGCATTTTGATGTTATCTGCATTTGATTTGGAGGCTGTGAAAAATGGAATATTTTGAAAAGAAGATTACTTATTTGAGAGGTCTTTGCGATGGAAGTGATTTTCCTGCTGACAGCAAGGAGGGAAAAATTTTCCATGGGATTCTGGATGTTCTGGATGACATGGCATTCATGCTGGAAACCTTCATGGATGATGAGGACTTGGTCATGGAGGATGCGGATTTCGATGAAACCGATGAGCCGATTTTCTTCTATTCCTTTCATTGTCAGGAATGTGGGCAGGAAATTGATGTGGATGAAGAAACCATGGAGCTGGAAAAGGAAATTTGCTGTCCCGGCTGTGGTGCAAGCGTTCCCATCGGCTCTGCGGATATGGCAGATTTAAAATTTTAATCAATGAATCAAAAAGAAGGGTGTGGCCGTCTCCTGCGGTCAGCCCTTTTTTGCTTGCGGCGGAATATTACGGAAAAAAGAACAATTTCCGCTCTTGACGGACACCGATAGGAATGGTATGATGAAAAAAATAATAAAAAAGGGGAGCTTGCGCAAGTAGGCTGAGAGTAAGCTATCATGCTTTGACCCATAACCTGATTTGGATAATGCCAACGTAGGGAACATAAAGTTGACGCAAGGAAGCTGCGGGATGTGTTTGGCATACCGCAGTTTTTTTATTGTCCATACGGGGTTGCGAAAAAGGATTGCTTTTCCCCAAGCGGCAAATTGGAGGCACCACAGGCTGTCGCAGAAAAAGAATCGGTGCTTTTTCATGGACAAGGAGGCAGAAGAATGTATCACACACAGATGGAAGCGGCAAGACAGGGCATTGTAACGCCGCAAATGGAAATTGTTGCAAAAAAGGAACGCATGGATGCGGAGGCATTGCGTGCATTGGTTGCAAAGGGGGAGGTCATCATCCCCTGCAACAAAAACCATAAGGCGCTGGAGCCAAGCGGTGTCGGCGCAAGGCTGACAACCAAAATCAATGTCAACCTTGGCGTTTCGCGCGATTGGAAGGATGTCGATATGGAATATGAAAAGGTGCGCTCTGCCGTAGAAATGGGTGCAGAGGCCATCATGGACTTAAGCTCCTATGGCGACACAAGAAGCTTTCGCCGTAAGCTGACAGCGGAATGTCCCGCCATGATTGGCACCGTCCCGATTTATGATGCCGTTGTGTATTATCATAAGCCCTTGGCACAAATCACAGCGGAGGAATGGCTGGATATCGTGCGGATGCACGCAGAGGACGGCGTTGATTTTATGACCATCCATTGCGGCATGAATCGTGCAACAGCGGCACGCTTTAAGCAGAATAAGCGTCTGATGAATATTGTTTCCCGTGGCGGCTCCATCATGTTTGCATGGATGGAAATGACAGGAAACGAAAACCCCTTCTATGAGCATTATGATGAAATTCTGGATATCTGTCGGGAATATGATATCACCATGAGCCTTGGGGATGCCTGCCGCCCCGGCTGCCTTGCGGATGCAACCGATACGGCACAGATTGAGGAGCTGATTACCCTGGGCGAGCTGACAAAGCGCGCATGGGCGAAGGATGTGCAGGTAATGATTGAAGGCCCCGGCCACATGCCGATGAATCAGATTGCCGCAAATATGGAAATTCAGAAAACGCTCTGCCATGGCGCACCGTTTTATGTATTGGGGCCCTTGGTTACGGATGTTGCCCCCGGCTATGACCACATCACCTCTGCCATCGGCGGTGCGCTTGCGGCGGCATCGGGTGCAGCCTTCCTGTGCTATGTAACCCCTGCGGAGCATTTGCGTTTGCCCAATGCGGCAGATGTAAAGGAAGGCATCATTGCGGCGAAAATTGCGGCACACGCAGCCGATATCGCAAAGGGGATTCCTCATGCAGCCGATTGGGACTATCAGATGAGCGAAGCAAGAAAGCGTCTGGATTGGGAGGAAATGTTCCGCCTGAGCATGGACCCCGAAAAGGCACGCCGTTACAGAGCCGAGGCGAAGCCCGAAAAAGAGGACACCTGTAGTATGTGCGGCAACTTCTGTGCAGTCAAGAATACAAATCGTATTCTGGATGGCGAAATTGTCAGCATTTTTGATGAATAATCTCGGTCAAAACAAACTGTTTTCATAGGAATATACCAAATACGGCGGACATTTGTCCGAGCGGAAGGTGGCGTTTTGCCGAAAAGCTCCGTCCGGTATTGACAGGTGTCTTTGAAAGAGGTACGATAAACGAAATTTTCTTACCGAAAATTTTTTTAGACTTAGTTTGAGATGAGCAAAGAACAGAAAAGACGAGAGGAGCAAAAAGAATGAAACAGGACAAAAACATTCCCTACAAAATTTATCTGGATGAGCAGGAAATGCCGAAAAAATGGTACAACGTGCGTGCGGATATGAAAAATAAACCGGCACCGCTTCTGAACCCCGGCACACTGCAGCCCATGACAGCCGAGGAGCTGGGCGCAGTTTTCTGCGATGAATTGGTACAGCAGGAATTGGATAACGATACTGCCTACATCGACATCCCACAGGAAATTTTGGATTTTTATAAAATGTACAGACCATCTCCTTTGGTTCGTGCATATTGTCTGGAAGAAAAATTGCAGACACCCGCAAAGATTTACTATAAGTTCGAGGGCAATAACACCAGTGGCAGCCATAAGCTCAATTCTGCCATTGCGCAGGCGTATTATGCGAAAAAGCAGGGCCTAAAGGGCGTAACAACAGAAACGGGAGCAGGCCAGTGGGGTACAGCGCTTTCCATGGCGTGCGCCTATTTGGGACTGGATTGCAACGTATATATGGTTAAGGTTTCCTATGAGCAAAAGCCGTTTCGCCGTGAGGTCATGCGTACCTATGGCGCAACCGTAACCCCCTCTCCCTCCACCACAACGGAAATCGGGAAGAAGATTTTGGCAGAGCATCCCGGCACAACGGGCAGTCTTGGCTGTGCCATTTCCGAGGCGGTTGAGGCGGCAGTCGGCAAGGAGGGCTATCGCTATGTTCTGGGCAGTGTGCTGAATCAGGTTTTGCTGCACCAGTCTATCATCGGCATGGAAACAAAGGCGGCACTCGATAAATACGGCATTGAGCCGGATATCATCATCGGCTGTGCAGGCGGCGGCTCCAATTTGGGCGGGCTGATTTCTCCCTTCATGGGCGAAAAGCTGCGCGGCGAGAAGGATTATCAAATCATTGCGGTAGAGCCTGCCTCTTGCCCCAGTATGACAAGAGGGAAATTTGCCTATGACTTCTGTGATACAGGCATGGTAACCCCCTTGGCGAAGATGTATACCCTGGGCAGTGGCTTTATCCCATCTGCCAACCATGCAGGCGGCCTGCGTTATCATGGCATGAGCCCTGTGGTTTCTCAGCTCTACCATGATGGCTTGATGGAGGCACGCTCCGTTGAGCAGACAGCCGTATTCGATGCGGCAGAGCAGTTTGCAAGAATCGAAGGCATTTTGCCCGCCCCCGAAAGCTCTCATGCCATTCGTGTTGCCATTGATGAGGCACTCAAGTGTAAGGAAACGGGCGAGGAAAAAACCATTGTCTTTGGTCTGACAGGCACAGGCTATTTCGATATGGTGGCGTATGAGAAATTCAATAACGGCGAAATGACGGATGATATCCCCACAGATGCAGATTTGGAAATCGGCTTCAAGGGCTTGCCCGCCGTTCCCGAAAAATAATCAAATAGAAAAAATTAAATAAAAAGATCAAATAAAATCCCCCTAAGTCGAAGGTGTTTCGGCTTAGGGGGGTTCTTTTCGTCTGTTTTTTTTAGTCTGTCTTTGCAGCAGGGCGAGGTCTGTTTGTCAGCAGAACACGCTCCACACTCCAATAGAAGTTTTCGTCCCCGATCAGCTCATGCAAATCGGTACGGTCCATCATTTTCATTGCATGGGTGGTCATGCCGCAGATGGCAACGTCCACGCCCTTCGCACGCAGGCCCTCCACCAGCTCACGCAGGGTTTGTGCGCAGGAAATATCAATGTTGGATACCCCTCTCATAGAGAACAGCACCGTATCAAAGCCCTCCACCCTTGCCGCAATGTCCGCAACGGATTGTGTGTTGGCAAAAATCATGGGGCCTGTGATATAAACAACCTTTGCATTGCTGTAACGCTCACAAAGCACAGGATCGGTCACGTGCATACGGCTCATGTCAACCCTTTCATAGTTGATTTCAATGAAGGACAAACGGGATACCAGAAATACCAAGCCAATCAGCACCCCAATCAAAATCGCAACCGTCAGGTCGAAGATAATCGTTGCAAGCATGGTTGCGATAAATTCAAGCATAGCACCCTTGAATTTGTGGGAGAATATGTAGCGGATGGAGGTCCATTCGTTCATTCTCCAAGCGGTTACCATCAGCACCCCGGCCAAAGCCGCCAGAGGAATCTTGGACATAACGGGAGCCAGCAGGAACATGGAAATCAACAGCCCAACGGCATGGAATACACCGGTCAATCTTGTTTTTGCGCCGGATTTGATGGCAACACTGGTTCGTGCAATGGCTGCGGTTGCGGGAATGCCGCCAAAGAAGGGCAGAAGAATATTCCCGACACCCTGCGCCAGCAGCTCTTGGTTTGCATCCAAGCGTACCCCTGTCATGCGTCCTGCGGAGGCACCGCAGAGCAGGCTTTCAATCATACCCAAAATGGCAATGGAGAAGGCGGGGGTAACCAGTGCGCCGATGGTTTTCAGGTTCAGTGCGCTGAACATCAAACGATTTTCGGGGATCAGGGTTTTGGGAATTTCGCCAACCACCGCAACATCCAGCTTCATGCAGATGGAAAATGCAGTCGTCAGAATAATGCTCAGCAGGGAGGCAGGCACAACGGCATTCCATTTTTTCGGGAAGAATACCATAAATAAAATCACAAACAGCCCTAAGCCCACAGCGGTCAGGTTGGGGGAGAAGCCCAAGCGTGCATAGCTGAACAGCTTGCCGATGGCAGAGGTTCCCTCGGAATGTGTCCCAAAGAAGTTGTCAACCTGTCCCAAGGCGATGATTACGGCAATCCCGGAGGTAAAGCCTGTGATAACGGGGGCGGGGATGAAGGAGGTCAGCTTGCCCAAGTGCAAAATCCCTGCCAAAAGCAGAATAATGCCGGCAATCAGTGTTGCGATGAATACGCCATCCATCCCGTAGGCTGCCACCAGAGACATCAAAATGGCTGCCATTGCACCCGTAGGCCCGGAAATCTGATAATATCCGCCGGAAAGCAGGCTCATGATTAAGCCGGCGATGATGGCGGTAATTAAGCCGGAGGCGGCATCGGCACCACTGCTGACACCGAAGGCAAGCGCCAAGGGCAGTGCAACGGCGGCAACCGTCAGGCCTGCCATTAAATCCTTTGTCAGTGCGGCTGCGTTGTAGCCGTGAAATTCTTGCTTTAAGCTGCTGATAAATCTGCTCAGCATTTTCAAAATCCCCTTTCATATAATATCCTTGTTTTTTATCGAAAACAGCAGTGGTCAAAGGCAACTGCTGCGGCTTTTTTTCGGAAAGAAAGCACGCTTGAATATCATAACAAAGCCGTCAAGACTTCTCAACCGTGAAAAGTGTAGATTTTTCCGCCGCTTTTTTGTGCAAGTTTTGCGGAAAATCCATTGGCGGCAGGGCATGAAAAAATCCCGCTCCAAAAGGTATACGGGATTTTCAAGCCTCTTTTCAAAAAATCAATCCTTAAACTGAATTTGTCCGTTTTCAATGGCAGTGATGACAGCCAGAGAGTCCACATGATAGCCGGCATCTCTCAGCTTTTTGCTGCCCCCTTGGAATTCCTTTTCAATCACAGCCGCAATGCCGCAAACCTTGCCGCCTGCCTGCTCCACCAGAGAGCAAAGCCCCATGGCAGCCTCTCCGTGTGCCAGAAAATCATCAATAATCAGCACTCTGTCCTCAGGGTTGAGGTATTGCTTGGAAACACGGGCAACGGAAACAGTGCCCTTTGTGAAGGATTTTACCTCAGCGCCGTACAAATCATCTGTCATGGTGTTGGGCTGTGTTTTCTTTGCA
>NZ_CAKQVD010000047.1 GCF_934277605.1 uncultured Anaerotignum sp. | reverse complement strand
ATGATGGATTATGACAGCGAAAACGGCTGGCAGAACCCTCGTATCGTTCCCTTTGGGGAGATCTCTCTGAACCCCGGCGCACTGGTTTTCCATTACGGCGCAGAGGTTTTTGAAGGGCTGAAGGCATACCGCACACCGGGCGGAGAGGTGCAGCTTTTCCGTCCTGTGGAAAATTTCAAGCGTATGAACAATTCCGCAGAAAGACTGTGCCTGCCGCAGTTTGATGTGAATGATGCGGTGGAATATCTGAGAGAATTTGTTTCGGTGGAAAAGGATTGGGTGCCCGATCAATACGGCACCTCCCTGTATCTGCGTCCCTTCCTGTTCGGCACAGATGCGGACTTGGCACTGCATGGCATTTCCCATGCAACCTTCATGGTGATTGCCTGTGTGGTTGGCAGCTACTATAAGAGCGGTTTGGCACCTGTGGATATGCTGATTGAAATGGATGATGTGCGTGCGGTGCGTGGCGGCACAGGCTATGCAAAATGCGGCGGCAACTATGCGGCAGCCACCAGAGCCGGCGAAAAGGCAGCAAAGAAGGGCTATTCGCAGGTTGTATGGGTGGATGGCGTAGAAAGAAAATATGTCGAAGAGGGCGGCGGCATGAACCTGATGTTCGTTTGGGACGGCAAGCTGGTTACACCTGAGCTGAACGGCTCCATCCTGCCCGGCGTAACCCGAAAATCCATTCTGGAGCTGGCAAAAAGCTGGGGCATGGAAACCGTTGAGCGTAAAATCACAGTGGATGAGCTGATGGAGGGCTGTAAAAACGGCAGTGTGCAGGAGGCTTTCATGTGCGGGACAGCCGCAGTTGTCACACCCATCGGCGGCTTTGTGCGCGGAGAGGAGAAGGCTGTTGTCAACCATAACCAAATCGGCGAAATGACACAGAAGGTCTATGATGAGCTGACAGGCGTGCAGTGGGGGCTGAAGGAGGATAAATTCGGCTGGACCGTAAAAGTAGACTGATTCTGTTAATCAAGTAGACTTAAGACACCTTTCAAAGTCTAAAAAATATACCTCTATGAAAATGTACCTGATGTTAATCGGGTACATTTTTTTGCAAAAAACAAAATTTTTTCTTACATCAACGCAAAAAATGTGGTATAACATAAGTGCAATGCGTTGCTGATATGCGTAAATCCGATTGTGATTACCATATCGGCAGCGCATTTTTTGTTTATTTCGGAAAAAGAGAAAAGGAGGATATTTTTGTGCAGGAGGAAAAGCTTTGGCGTAAGGATTTTGTGTTTATCATTATCATCAATTTTTTGGTTTTTTTGAATCATTTGTCGATTTTGGCAGCCTTCCCGTTTTATATCGAGGAGCTTGGCGGCTCAGAGGCGGTGGCGGGGATATCGGTTGCGCTGTTTTGCGTGGTTTCGGTGGTTTGCCGCCCGTTCATTGGGTGGATGCTCGATAACGGCAAGCGGAAAATGATTTTGGCTGTGGGGCTTTGCGGTATGCTCTTGATGCCGCTTGGCTATTTGCTGCTGCATACGCTTGTGCTGGCGTTTGTCTGCCGCATGGTGCATGGGGCGGCGTTGGCGTTTTCCAATACCTCGACGGCAACCATTGCGACCGATGGTGTGCCTCGCAGTCGCTTTGCGGAGGGAATGGGGATTTTCGGCTTGGCAACGGCATTGGCTACGGCAGTTGCACCTGCCATCGGCTTGGCTCTGATGGAGTACATGGGCTTTTCTGTGTTGTTTTTGTTCGGCAGTCTTTCCATGCTGCTTACATTGGTGCTGTTTTTGCTGTTAAAGGCGCCGAATATCGAGGTGGAGAAAAAGCCGCTGACATGGAAGGGGCTGTTTGATAAAAATGCCATTCCCGCCTCCCTGACAGCAGTTGTTTTTATGTTTACCTATGGTGCATTGGAAAACTTTGCGGCGAAATTTGCGGCAGAGGAGGGCTTGCCGAGCGGCGGCATTTTCTTTGCGATTATGGCGGTAACGGTGCTGATTATGCGTATGACGGCGGGAAAGGTAACAGACCGCCACGGCGAAGGGATTTTTGCTTATAGCTGTAATATTGCGATGTTTGCGGCATTTTTGCTTTTGGGGCTTTTCCCCAACACAGCGACCTATCTGCTGGCGGCGGTGCTTTCGGGCTTTGGCTTTGGCGGCTTGGAGCCTGCCCTGCAATCCATGGCAGTGGCGATTGCACCACCCGAAAAGCGTGGCAGTGCAAATTCCACCTTCCTTTGTGCCTATGATATCGGCATTGGCATTGGCGGTGCGATTGCGGGGGGCTTGATTTCCTCTTTCGGCTATGCGGAAATGTTTACGGTGATGGCAGTGTTTAATCTGCTGTCGATTTTGATTTATGTGCTGATTGGGAGAAACCATCCCTCATCCTTCTCTTACAGAAAGAGAATGGCAAGATAAGGCGAAAGCGGGCTTTCCGAATAAAAAAGAACCCAAGGTGTGGCTATCAATAAGACAGAACATTTATCGGCATAGGTAGCTGCCGTACAGGGTGCGACAAGAAAAATTGACGCTGCTTGGTTTTCATAACCGGGCAGCGCCTTTTTTTCTGTGTAGGCGAAAAACAGGTTCATGCACATCTTGCCGAAAAGGCAGGGGAAATATGTTGCCGAAAGGGCAGGGGAAATAAGGATGGAATGACGCCCTGTTTTGTGATAAAATATTGGAAAGCAAAACAGAAGGAAAAGGTGGGTATATAGATGAGCAAGAAAATCGTATTGACAGGCGGCGGCACAGCTGGACACGTTACACCCAATCTGGCGCTTTTGCCGTATTTAAAGCAGGAGGGCTATGAGGTGGTTTATATCGGCTCTCAAAACGGCATAGAACGCACATTGATTGAGGCGGAGGGCATCCCCTATTACAGCATTTCCACAGGAAAGCTGCGCCGTTATCTTTCCAAGGAAAACGTAAAGGATGTTTTTCGGGTTTTGAAGGGAATTGCGGAGGCAAAGCGGCTTTTGAAACGGCTGAAGCCCGATTTGGTGTTCTCCAAGGGCGGCTTTGTGGCGGTTCCCGTTGTTTTGGGGGCGAAGAAAAATCATATTCCGGTTATCATTCACGAATCGGATATCACACCCGGCTTGGCAAACAAAATCGCCATGCCCTCTGCAAGAGTGATTTGCTCCACCTTCCCCGAAACCCTGCAATATGTGCCGAAGGGCAAGGGCGTGCATACAGGCACCCCCATCCGCAGAGAGCTGTTTGAGGGAAGCCGGCAAAAGGGGCTTTCTGCCTGCGGCTTCAGCGGCGAAAAGCCTGTTCTGCTGATGATGGGCGGCTCCTTGGGGGCAGTCAAGCTGAACAACTGCCTGCGGGAAATTTTGCCCGAGCTGACAAAAACCTTCGATATCATTCATCTCTGCGGCAAAGGAAATTTGGATGAAGCGCTGGAAAACAGAACAGACTATAAGCAGTTTGAATATGTTTCCGAGGGGCTGAATGATTTGTTTGCAGCGGCGGATTTTGTGGTTTCTCGTGCGGGGAGCAACTCCATTTCGGAATTTTTGGCATTGAGAAAGCCGAGCCTGCTCATCCCTCTGAGTGCAAGGGCAAGCCGTGGCGACCAGATTCTCAATGCGGCCTCCTTTGAAAAGCAGGGCTTTGCACGGGTGCTGGATGAGGATGCCATGACGGCGGAGAGCATGAAAAAAGAGATTTTCGCACTGTATGAAAATCGGGACAGCTATGTGCGGGCGATGGAAAAAAGCACAGGCGGCAATGGCGTGGCGGCGGTGATGACGCAGATTCAGGCGTTGCTGCGTTGATTTTTCGGGGCAAATGGGTATATGAAGGCAATCTTAAGAATTTCTAAATTGACACCGCAAAGAAGGGTGGACTAAAATAGAGCTTAGGAAAAAAAGAAAACGGAGGGCAGGAAAATGAAGAAAAAATATCTTGCGTTGGCTCTGGCGGCAGTGCTTGCGGTTTGTGCGGCAGGCTGCGGCAAGGAAGGAGCAGACGGAAACACAGATGCGAAAACAGAAAAGGGAACAGCGGATACCTCTGAAATTTTGCAGGCGCAAATGCCTGCCGAGAATGAGGAAATTGCGGTCATCACAACCTCCAAGGGGGTTGTCAAAATGCGTCTTTTCCCCGAAGAAGCGCCAAAGGCAGTGGAAAACTTCAAAACCTTGGCAAAAAAGGGCTATTATGACGGGTTGCTGTTCCATCGTGTGATTGAGGACTTTATGGTGCAGACAGGCGATCCCAATGGGAACGGCACAGGCGGCGAAAGCTGCTGGGGAAAGGATTTTGAGGATGAAATCTCCCCGAGGCTGCATTTTTATAAGGGTGCGGTTGCCATGGCAAACAGGGGGCCGGATACCAACGGCAGTCAGTTCTTCATTGTGCAGCAGGGCAATGTGATGGAGGATGCATTGTCGGCAATCCAAGAGGCAAGAGATAATAAAGAGGAAGAAATGGGCTTGATTTTGACAGATGGTAAGTACTATACCCTGCAGCAGCTTTTCCCCGATGCCGTCATGGATTATTATAGAAAAGTAGGCGGATATCCTTATTTGGAGTATGTTTTCGGGAAATCGCAGGAGGCAAGATATACGATTTTCGGGCAGGTCTTTGCGGGCTTGGATGTGGTGGATGCCATTGCGGCGGCAGAAACAAACGAAAGCGATAAGCCTGTGGAGGATATCACCATCGAAAGCATTACCTTTGAAAATTATCATGCACAATAACAGAAACAGAGCAGAAACATCTAAGGGCGTTTGGGAAATCAAACGCCCTTTGGTATGGGAAAAACACCGTCAAATCTGCATTTTTTGTTGCAAATAGGGGTAAATCATAGTATTATTTGAAAGAATAGAGTCATTTATACAAAAATTAAGAAGAATAAAAGGAGAGACAAGAATGAGCTTATATGAAGATTGGATGAACAAGGCATTTTCTCAGGAAGGCCGCAGCATTGAGGCGGTTTGGGAGGAATATCTGCCCAAAGAACAGAAAATCTATGAATATATCCTTGGCGAGAAGGTAACAAAGCTGGAAGGCACAGTTGCCGAATTGGCAAAGCGTTTTGATATGACACCCGAAATGATTGTTGCCTTCATTGATGGCTTGAATGCTTCCTTGGCAGAGCAGTTTGAAATGGCAACGCTGACAGAGGAAACGCAGGTTTGCATTAACCTTGATTTTGAAAAGCTGTTTAAGCTGATGGTGGAATATAAGGCAGAGCATTTGTTCACACTGCCGCAGTGGGACGGCATTTATGATGAAGAAACCAGAAAGCGTCTGGCGCTGGAGCAGAAAAAATCCAAAACCGTTGTAAAGGGCGAAAAAATCGGTCGTAACGATCCCTGCCCCTGCGGCTCCGGCAAAAAATATAAAAAATGCTGCGGCAAAAACGCATAAGACGATGAGGACGATTGTGGCAAAGGTTGACCTTTCCCATCCGTCATCCGCAGAAGTCATTCGGACGGCTGCAAAAATTTTGCAGGAGGGCGGTCTGGTGGCTTTTCCCACAGAAACCGTGTATGGTTTGGGCGGAAACGGCTTGGACAGTGCAGCCTGTGAAAAAATATATCTTGCGAAGGGGCGTCCCTCGGATAACCCCTTAATCCTGCATATTTCCGAAATAGAAGAATTAGACCGCATTGTTGCGGAGGTTTCCCCGCAGGCAAAGGCGCTGATGGATGCCTTCTGGCCCGGTCCGCTGACCATGATTTTTCGCAAAAGGGAGATTGTTCCTATGAAGGCAACCGGCGGCTTGGATACCGTGGCGGTGCGCTTTCCCAATCATCCGGTGGCAAGGGCAATCATCAAGGCGGCAGGTCTGCCCATTGCGGCACCGAGTGCCAATTCCTCAGGGAAGCCCAGCCCGACCAGGGCCTCCCATGTGGAATATGATTTGAATGGGAAGATTGATATGATTGTGGACGGCGGTGCGGCAGAATGGGGCTTGGAATCGACAATCGTGGATGTTTCCGGCACAGTCCCCATGATTTTGCGTCCCGGTGCAGTCACAAAGGAAATGATGGAGCAGGTTATCGGGCCGGTGGAAATCGATCCCGCAATTTTGCAAAAGCCCTCGGCGGATTTTAAACCAAAGGCGCCGGGGATGAAATATACCCACTATTCCCCCAAGGCAGAGGTATTGCTTGTGAAGGGAGAAGGCGGGGCTGTGGCAGAGAGGATTAACGCCTTGGCGGCAGAAGGAAGAGCCGCAGGCAAAAAGGTCGGCGTGATGGCGACGGAGGAAACAAAGGCGCTCTATCATGCGGATATCATTCTCTCCTTGGGCAGCAGAGAAAAGCCGGAGGAAATCGGCGCAAACCTCTTTAAAACCCTGCGGAAGTTTGATTTTCTGGGGGCAGAGGTTGTCTATTCCGAGGTCTTTTCCGAAGAAGGCGAGGGAATGGCGATTATGAACCGCTTAAATAAGGCGGCGGGCTATCGTGTCATAGAAGCAAAATAAAGAAGAAAAAAAGGAGTGTTTGATATGTTGGCGTTGGGCTGTGATCATGGCGGTTATCCGCTCATGCAGGAGGTCATCAAATATTTGGAGGAGAATAAAATCGAATTTAAAAACTTCGGCACCTATTCCGAAGCCTCTGTCGATTATCCCGAATATGCAAAAAAGGTTGCACACGCAGTTGCCGATGGCGAATGTGAAAAGGGCATCCTGATTTGCGGCACAGGCATTGGCATTTCCATTGCCGCAAATAAGGTAAAGGGGATTCGCTGTGCATTGTGCGGCGATGTGTTCTCCGCAAAGGCAACCAGAGAGCATAATGATGCAAATATTCTGGCAATGGGTGCAAGGGTAACAGGGCCCGGCTTGGCACTGGAGATTGTAAAGGCATTTTTGGAAACCCCGTTTTCCAATGATGAGCGTCATATCAGAAGAATCAAGCAAATCGAAGATTGAGAGGAAAAGGCATGAGTAAATTATTTGTATCCGAGCATCCTCTGATTCATACCAAAATGGCAATGCTCAGAGATGAACAGACAGGCACAAAGGAATTTCGTGAAATCATCGGAGAGGTAGCCTCCCTGCTTTTGTATGAAGCAACCAGAGAGCTTCCCTTGAAGGAAATTGAAGTGAAAACCCCCATTGCCACCGCAAGCTGCAAAACGGTGGATACCAAGCTGGCATTGGTGCCGATTCTGCGTGCCGGCCTTGGCATGACAGACGGTATCCTGAACCTGCTGCCTGCGGCAAAAATCGGCCATATCGGTTTGTATCGTGATGAAACCACACTGGAGCCTGTGGAATACTATTGCAAGCTGCCTGCGGATGTGGAGGAGCGCACCGTATTCTTGGTGGACCCCATGCTGGCAACCGGCGGCTCTGCGGATGCGGCAATCGGCTTTTTGAAGGCAAGAGGCGTAAAGAAAATCATTTTCCTGTGTATCCTGGCGGCAACAGAGGGCGTGGAGCGTTTGCAGAAAAACCATCCGGATGTGGATATCTATGCAGCGGCGCATGATGAGGGCAGCCTGAATGAGCATGGCTATATCGTACCCGGTCTGGGGGATGCGGGTGACCGTATCTTCGGTACGAAGTAAGGCCTCTCGGGAGGAGAGATTGATTTTGGAACATAACTGGTTATTATATATTGCGGCCTTTGCCTGTGCCTTTGCCATCACCCTGGTAACGACACCCTTCGCAAAATGGCTTTCCGTTAAGTGCGGTGCCATTGATTATCCGAAGGATAGAGGCGTGCATAAAAAACCGATGCCCCGTATGGGCGGGGTGGCCATCGTGCTGGGCTTTACGTTTACGGTGCTGATGGTAAATTATTTTGATAAAAGCATGGACAGCAGGCAATTTGCGGGCTTTTTGGTCGGCGCACTTTTGATTGCGGCCTTGGGCGTGGTGGATGATATGAAAAATCTGCCGGCAAAGCTGAAGTTTTGTGTGCAGATTTTGGCAGCGATGATTGTCATTTTTTCGGGTACCAGGATTCAAGTGGTGCTTTGGCCCATGACGGCATATCTGCAAAAATTCAGCATCCCGATTACGCTTGTTTGGATTGTCGGGGTAACCAATGCGGTAAACCTGATTGACGGGCTGGATGGCTTGGCGGCAGGGGTAACCTCTATTGCGGCAATGAGCCTGATGGTGCTTTGCATTATGACAGGCAGCACCACAGCCGTCGGCTTAACGGCGGCATTGGCAGGGGCGTGCTTGGGCTTCCTTCCCAGAAACTTCAATCCTGCGGAAATCTTTATGGGCGATACAGGCTCCACCTTTCTTGGCTTCGTGCTTGCAGTAACGAGTATCCTTGGTGTGTTCAAGGGCTATGCACTGCTTGCGCTGATTGTCAGTGTGCTTTGCGTAGGCTTGCCCGTTTTTGATACGATTTGTGCTATGCTGCGCAGAATGGCGAAAAATCAGCCGATTATGCAGGCGGATAGAGGCCATCTGCACCATAAGCTGATTGACCATGGCTTTTCGCAGAGACAGGCTGTGCTGATTATGTATACCATCAGTCTTTTGCTGGGGCTTTTGGCAATCTTTATCAGCTTTAAGGATTCCGGCACGATTGTGGTTATGGCGCTCACGGTCATTGTGCTGTGCTTCATCATTTATTATTTCAATGCCCATATCAGAAATAAGCAGGACCATGAGGATAAATAATCCCTCCGTCCTGTTTGATTGCAGAACCAATCTCCCTGTTTTCAAGCAGGGAGATTTTTTTCTGCCGCCGCACCTGTTTTTTTGAAGCGAAATATAGTATAATAAAGGTTCAATCGAGTGAAAGAAAGGACAGTATTCGGAAAGGAGGAAGTCCGTATGGCAGAGGAAATTCATATCAGTAAGACATTCATAGAAACCGAGCTGCCGCAGGCACCTCCCCTCTATGTTTCGGTGTATCTGATGACCTTAGCTGTCGGGCAGGATGCCAAAAGGGTGGCGGAGCGGCTCAAGGCGACGGAAACAGATGTCCTCTATGCGTGGGGCTATTGGAAGGGCAAGGGCTATTTGCAGGAAACGGAGAAAAAAACGGAAAGCACATCCCCGATTTTGCCCTCCTCGGTGCGCCCCGAATATTCCCCAAGGGAGCTTGCGCTCTATATAAAAAACGAATCCGTCAAGGCACTGTTTGATTCCGCACAGAAAAAGCTTGGGAAAATGCTTTCTCAGCAGGATATGAGCCTGCTGTTTGGCTTTTATGATTGGCTTGGGCTGCCCATGGAGGTCATCGAGCTGCTGCTTTCCTATTGTGCCTCCAACGGCCACACAGGTATGCGCTATATCGAGAAGGTCGCAATCGGCTGGGCGGAGGAAGGCGTGAATACCGTTGAAAAGGCGGCGGAATATATCGAGCTGAGAAAAACAGGCTTTCGCAGTATTATGCAGGCATTCGGGCAAAATCGTCTGCCTGTGGCAACAGAGGAGGCCTATATGAAAAAATGGTTGCGGGAATATCGTCTGCCGATGGATGTCATTCGTCTGGCGTGCGAAAGAACGGTGCTGCAAACAGGGAAGGTGGCCTTCGCCTATGCAGACCGCATTTTAGAAAATTGGAAAAAGGCGGGCGTGGTGTCCGTTGCGGATGTGGAGGCGCAGGATGCCGCCTTTGCGGCGAAAAAAACGCAGACGGCACAGCCGGCGGAAAAGCCGCCGCAGCAAAAGGGTGTGCCCAAGAAAAACCGCTTCATCAACTATACACAAAGCGAATGGGACTTTGCGGAGCTGGAACGCTTGGAGCGGGAGCAAAGAGAAAAATGGTAAAAACAGATTGGGGGGAGAAGCTTGGCAACAAAAACACAAATCTACAAGGAGGTTCTGCGGGAATATGATGCCCTGCGCACAGCAAAGGCGGCAGAGCTGCGGGAAAGAAAGGAAGGCCTCTATACACGCTTTCCCCGTTTGGCAGAAATCGAGCGGGAGCTTTCTCTGCTTGGTGTTTCAACGGCAAGGCTGGTGCTGCTCAGTCCGCAGGAGCGGGAAGCGGCGTTGGCACAAATGCAGGAAAAGCAGAAGGCACTGCAGGCGGAAAGAATGGCGCTTTTGGCGAAGCATTGCCTTTCTCCCGGTCTGCTGAAGATGGAATATCTCTGTGAGCAGTGCAGGGATACGGGCTATGTGGGGAGTACCCCCTGCGCCTGCATGAAGCGAAAGCTGATGGATAAGCTGTATGACCAATCCAATGTGCGTGAGGTCATTCGGCTTGAAAATTTCGATACCTTCGATGTGCGGCTGTTCAGTGATGCGGTGGTGGCGGCAGAGGGCATTTCGCCCAAGGAAAACGCACAGCGGAATCTGAAAAAGGCAATGGAATTTGCGGAGCAGCCCTTCGGCGAAAATCTCCTGCTCTATGGCGGCGCAGGCAGAGGGAAAACCTTCCTGTGCAACTGTATCGCCAAGGAGGTTTTGGAGCGAGGCCATACGGTGCTGTATCTGACGGCAGGGCAGCTGTTCAAGCAGCTTGAGGAAATGCGCTTTCATCATAAAGAAGAGGAAGAGGTCTTTGATTGGGATCGGGAGCTGTTGGATGCGGATTTGCTGATTATTGATGACTTGGGAACGGAGTTTGCAACTGTGTTCACAGCGTCGGAGCTGTTCCGCATTATCAATGACAGAAAGCTGCGCAAGCGTCCTGTGGTCATTTCTACCAATCTGGACTATAAGGCACTGATGGAGCAATATTCCGACCGTGTGATGAGCCGCTTGATTGGCGAATATACCACCTTGAAATTCTTCGGCGAGGATATCCGCATGAAGAAAAAATATCATAGAGCATAAAAATTTCAAAAAGAAAAAAAGAAGGGTGCGGTTCTCATCGGAGGACTGCCCTTTTTGCTTGCCGAAAAAAGCCCTTTGGGCTTCTTTTTTTGCAATGACAGGTTTTGTCGAAACCTTTTTCCCACGCTCGTCCCGTTTTGACAAAAAAAGCGGCTTGGTTTGTTTAAAATAGGCGTATGGAGGGAAACAGTATGGAAAAAACAGAAATCACATTGGAATATACGGAGCAGGGCGCACGCCTTGGGAAAATGATTTTGCCGCAGAAGGCACCCAAAAAGCCGTTTCCTTGGAAATTGCTGCTCAAGGGCGGCGGCTTTTGCCTGATGGGGCTTTTCTGGGGCAGGATTGAATTGCTCGGCCTGCTGCGTCCCATGGGGCTTGCCTATCTTTCCGCTTTTTTCGGGGAGGGCTGGCTGTTCGGGGCGGTCTGGCTTGCGGTGGGGCTTGGCGCGTTTTGGCATGCACCCTTGAAAACGGGTGCAGGGCTTGCGGCGGCGCTTGCCATTCAGCTCACCCTTGGACGCTTTCTGCAAAGGGAGGAAATGGGCAAAAAGGCGTTGCTTGGCACCTTCGCCTCGGCATTGGCAGGCATTTTCTTTGCCATCAGCCGACAGGGGCTTGGCTTCTATTTTGCCGTTGCCGCCGTGGAGGGTGCCTTGACGCTTGGCATAAGCTATCTGGTGCAAAAGGGCGTTGTGCTTTTGCTGGAACGGGGCAAAACGGTCATTCCCTCCCGTGAGGAGCTGCTTTCGCTCATGCTTTTGGCAGGCGGCGTTCTGGCGGGGCTTGCCTCTTGGCAGGGCTGTGCCGCTGTGCCGTTTGCGGCATCGTTTTTCCTTCTCCTTTGTGCAAGGCAGGAGGGGATTGGCGGCGGTGCGGCAGGCGGCGTGCTGCTCGGCCTTTTGCTGCTGCTTTCCGGTGGGGCGGAGCTGCCCCTGTTCGCTGCCCTCGCTTTAGGGGGAATGTTGGCGGGCTGTGTGAAGGACTTGGGCAGGTTGGCCGCTGCCCTTGCCATGATACTGGCTCCCTGCATTTTTCTGTTTTACATAGATATGACGTTGCTGAAACCGATTTGGATGGGGGGATTGATTGGCGGGGCGCTGCTGTTTCTCTTGTTCCCCAAGTCGCTGCTTGCGTTGTGCGGCGGCAGCAGGGAAACGGAAAGCCCCCAGGACAGATACACAAAAATGAAGGAGCTGACGGAGGAAAGGCTTTTGGGCGTTTCCACAGCATTCGCCGCCTTGGCAAAAACCTTTGTGCAGGAGGGGGAACGCAGGGACAAGGGCGAAATTGCAAGGCTGGTGGATACCATTGCAGGCAGGGTGTGTCAGGATTGCGGCTTGGCGCATTTTTGCTGGAAGGAGGAGCTGTATCAAACCTATGGGATGACCTTTTCCGCCCTGTCCCATTGTGACAGCCGTGGACGTTTTTCGGCTTCCGCACTGCCCGAGGAGTTTCGGGAAACCTGTCCCAGAGTGGAGTCCTTTGCGGAAACCGTCAATGAGGTCTATGAGCTGTATCGCAGGGATTGCGCTTGGACAAGCCGCTTGCAGGAATGCAGGGAATTGGTCGGGCAGCAGCTTTTGGCGGTGGGCGAAATCATGCAGACACTTTCGGGACAAATGGAGCTGAACTGCATTTTTCTGGAGGGAGCGGAGCAGGAGCTGCGCAGTGCCTTGAAAAAGCAGGGGCTTCCGCCCAAAAAGGTCATCATTACAGAAGAAAAAATGCATAGGCGTAAGCAGGTGCGGGTGGTTTTGTCTGCCTGCGGCGGAAAGGGCATTTGTAAGGATAAAATTTTGCCTTTGGTCAAAAAAATCATGGGCTGTCCCATGGTCTTGCTTGAGGAAGGCACCTGCTCCATGGATGCAAGCGGCAGAGAGTGCAGTCTGCTTTTTCGGGAGGCACCCGCCTTTTCGCTCACAACGGCGGCGGTCTATGCACCGGCAGAGGAGGGCAGGCCGACAGGCGATGCGGCGGCATTTCTGGAAACGGAGCGTGGCAATGCCCTTTTGGCACTTTCCGACGGCATGGGTACCGGAGAACAGGCGGCAAAGGAAAGCCGCATTGCCATTGAGCTGTTGGAGCAGTTTACGGAGGCAGGCTTTGCAAGGGAGCTTGCGGTGCGGATGATTAACTCTGCGCTTTTGCTGCGTAGGGGAGAGGAAAGCTATGCCACATTGGATATCTGCCATGTGAACCTCTTTGACGGCCATGCGGAGTTCATCAAGCTGGGTGCGGTTGCCTCCTTCATCTGGCGGAAAAACCGTCTGCTTTCTCTGCACTCGGTTGCCCTCCCCGTCGGGATTCTCAAGCAGGTCGAGCCGGAGAAAAACGAAATGCTTTTGAAGGACGGCGATATCATTTTGATGGTTACGGATGGCATTACCGATGCCCTCGGCGGAGAGGCGGAAACGGGCGCATGGCTGAAGGGCAAGCTGAGTGCCGTTCCCATGTCCAATCCGCAGGATATGGCGGAATATTTGCTGCAGGAGGCGAAAAAGGAGCGGCATGACGGCAGAAGGGATGATATGACCGTTCTGGCAGGGCGTTTTTGGCGAAGGCAGGTGTGAGCGTTGCCACAGCTTATGGTTGTCTTTTTCCTCTCATTCGTGTAGAGTAATGGTAATGGGGAACGATAAAAAACAGTTCCGAAAGAGGAGACGAAGATGAGGGAAAAGGTAAGAAAAACATTGCTGCAATTTCAAATGCTGCCCAAGGGCGCAAGGCTTGTGGTCGGGCTTTCGGGCGGTGCGGATTCCGTTGCCCTTTTGCATGTGCTCTCTTGCTTGCAAGAGGAATTTGCGTGGCAGATCACCGCAGTGCATGTCCACCATGGTCTGCGTGGTGCGGCGGCAGACGAGGACGCTCGTTTTGCGGAGGAATTCTGCGCACGCTTAGGGCTTCCCTGCATTGTAAAGCACTGTGATGTGCGTGCAGAGGCAAAAAAACGCAGTCTCGGAGAGGAGGAAACGGGGCGGCTTTTGCGCTATGCGGCATTTCGGCAGGCGGCAGGAGAGGCGGGCTATATTGCCGTTGCACATCATCAAAGGGATCAGGCGGAAACGGTGCTGATGCGGCTTTGCAGGGGGACGGGCCTAAAGGGGCTTGTCGGCATGGCACCCGTCAGGGAGAATATCTGCCGCCCACTGCTGTTTTGCACCAGAGCCGAAATCGAGGACTATTGCAGGGAAAACGGTCTTTCCTGGAGAGAGGATGCCACCAATCAAGAGGAAACCTATACCCGCAATAGGCTGCGTCTGCGTGTGCTGCCGCTTTTGGAGGAAATCAATCCGCAGGCGGTGGCGCATATTGCAAAAACGGCTTCTCTTTTGGCAGAGGAGGAGGATTTTCTGGAGCAGCAGACGGCGCTCTTTTGGCAGCAAGCAAGGCTGCCCTCCTTGCCCGATGAGGTTTGCCTTTGTGTCGAAACGCTGAACGGCTTGCATCCTGCCATGCGGCGGCGTATCCTGCGGCAGGCGGTGGGGCAGTTTCAGAAAAAGGATATTTCCGCAAAGCAGCTTGCGGCGTTAGAGGATTTACTTCGGAAGGAAAGCGGCAAAAGCCGCAATTTTCCCGCAGGACTGCGTGCGGAAAACCGATACGGCACACTGGTGCTTTCCCGAAGGGCAGCAGATGCACCAAGGGGGTTCTGCTATGCCCTGCCCTTGGAGGAGGAAATCTTCATTTCCGAGGCAGGCATTGCCGTTTTGGCAACCTTGGAGGAAAAAAATCTTGAAATTTCTGACGAAACCTGTACGAATGTATTTGATTATGATAAAATAAAGCATACACTTTTTTGCCGCACCAGAAGGCAGGGGGATGTGATTCCTCTGCAAAAGGGCAGGAAAAAAATCAAGGAGCTGTTCATTGATGAGAAAATCCCCAGAGCCGAGCGGGAACGCTATCCCTTGCTTGCGGCGGGGGATGTGATAATTTGGGTGCCGGGGCTGCGGCAGGCATACGGCGCAGATGAACAGACCATCCGAAAAGTATGGATTCAAATACGGAGGGTATAGGAATGAAAGAGAGAATCGAAGTGTTGCTTTCTGCGGAACAGATTGACCGAAGAATGGCAGAGCTGGCAGATGAATTATATCAGGAATTTGGCGATGAGCAGGTGGAGCTGGTTTGTGC
>NZ_CAKQVD010000046.1 GCF_934277605.1 uncultured Anaerotignum sp. | reverse complement strand
TGTAGATACCGTTTCTTTCTGCGAAGATGTATTGTGCCATTTTAGGGTTCCATCTTCTTGTCTGGTGACCAAAGTGGACGCCAGCTTCCAGCAGCTGCTTCATAGAAATTACGCTCATTTTATGAACCTCCTAATTGGTTAATCCTCCGCATCCGTTTAGCCGGGACAACTGACGCCTGTCAGCACCAATCCGCTCTTTTTGGATACGTGTGTACTAAAAGTTACCTATGGGATTATAGCATATCCAAAACCAAAAAACAACCGTTTTTCTCAATTTTTTTAAAAAAGAGAAGGATGGTTGTTTTTTTCTGTTATTCTTCGGCTTCGTCCTCCGCAGGCTTCTCCTGCATATAGCCGCATTTTTCATTGGAGCAGACGATTTTCGGGTTCTTTCTGCCCTTCTCCTCCAGGAATGCGCCGCACACGGGGCATTTTTCGCCTGTCGGCTTGTTCCAGCTCATAAAATCACAGCCATCTCCGTTATGCTCACAGCCATAATAAATCCGTCCCTTTTTGGTTTTCTTAATCAGCACCTTGCCGCCACATTCGGGGCAGCTTACGCCTGCCTCCTCAAAATAGGGCTTTGCATTTTGGCACTCGGGAAAACCGGGGCATGCCAGAAATTTGCCGTATCTGCCATATTTAATAACCATATTTCTGCCGCACTTCTCGCAGATGATATCGGTTTCCTCATCCTTGATTTCCACCTTTTCCAGCTTTTCTGCCGCATTTTCCACGCTTTCCTTAAAGCCGGGATAGAAATCACGAATGATTTGCTTCCACTCCTCTTTCCCCATCTCGACGTCATCCAGACGCTCCTCCATATTGGCCGTAAAATCAATATCCACAATATCGGGGAAATAGCTTTTCATGATTTCATCCACCAATTCGCCCAATTCTGTCGGGAACAGGTTTTTCGCCTCTTTCGTCACATAATGGCGAGCCTGAATGGTTGTCAGCGTAGGCGCATAGGTAGAAGGTCTGCCGACGCCGATTTCCTCCAAGGTCTTAATTAAGGATGCATCCGTATATCTTGCAGGGGGCTGTGTAAAGTGCTGCTCGGGCAAAAGCTTTTCAGCCTGCAAGGCATCTCCCTGTGTCAGCTTAGGGATAACCTTTTCATCCTCCTCCTCGCCTTTATTATAGGCCTCCAAGAAGCCGGCAAAGCGCAGTCTGGAGCCGGATGCACGGAAGGTATACTCCCCTGCCGCAAGCTTTACCGATAAGGTATCATAAACCGCAGGGCTCATCTGGCTTGCTACAAAACGCTCCCAAATCAGCTTATAGAGACGATATTGGTCCTTAGAAAGAGAATCCTTAATGCTATCAGGCGTTCTGCTGACATTTGTCGGGCGAATCGCCTCATGTGCATCCTGCGTTTTCCCTTTTGATTTATAAACGATTCTCTCCGGATTTACAAATGTCTCTCCGTAGGTTTCGTTGATAAATGCAACTGCCGCTTCATAGGCTTCATCGGAAATGCGGAAGGAGTCTGTACGGATGTAGGAAACCAAACCGACAGTCCCCTCTCCCTTGACAGTCACGCCTTCATAAAGCTGCTGCGCAATCATCATAGTTTTCTGTGTTGCCATATTCAAATGCTTGCTTGCCTCCTGCTGCATGGTGCTTGTGGTAAAGGGGGCAACGGGCTTTTTCTGTCTGCTGCCTGTTCTCACATCTGTGATGATGAAATCCTTTCCCTGCAAGCCCTCCAGAACCGTATTCATTTCGGCTTCATTGGCAAGCTCCATCTTTTCATCGCCCTTGCCGTAGAATTTTGCTTCAAAGCTCTTTCCGTCCGCATCCTTCAGCTTTGCACCCAATGTCCAATATTCTTCGGGGATAAAATCTCTGATTTCTCCCTCTCTGTCGCAAATCAACCGCAGTGCAACCGACTGCACACGGCCACCGCTCAAGCCCTTTTTGACCTTTTTCCAAAGCAAATCACTGATGGTATAGCCTACCATACGATCAAGCACACGGCGTGCCTGCTGTGCATCAACCAAGTCCATATCAATATCTCTTGCCTCTGTGATGGACTTTTTGACTGCCGTCTTTGTGATTTCGTTAAAGGTAATACGGCTGATGGGCTTTTCCTCGCCCAAGTTGAGTGCGTGAAGCAGGTGCCAGCTAATTGCCTCTCCTTCACGGTCCGGGTCAGTTGCGAGATATACTTTATCCGCAGCCTTCGCATCCTTGCGCAGCTTGCTTAAAAGCTCCCCCTTCCCACGAATTGTAATATATTTCGGCTCAAAATCATGTTCAAAATCTATCCCCATTTGGCTTTTCGGCATATCCCGCACATGCCCCATGGATGCCTCGATTTTATAATTACTCCCCAAAAATTTACCGATGGTTGCGGCTTTCGCAGGGGACTCTACAATCACAAGATATTTCTTCCCTGTTTTTGCAGCCTTTTTTACCGATGCTTTCTTTTTTGTTGTTTTCTTTTCAGCAGGCTTTTTTTCTGCTGTGGCTGTTTTCACCATTCATTTCACCTCTGTTTTCAATGCGCTCTGATGTAGCCCGCCTGCGGTATCTTTTCGATATAGCCGGAAAGCTCTAACAAAGACAAGATATACTGCACCTCCTGAATATTCCTGCCAAGCCTTCTGCAAAGAGTCTCTGCCGGAATCGGAGTGCTGTCCTCAATCAAATCAAAAACCTCTTTTTCCTCAGGTGAGATATTTTCTGCTGTTTTGATTTGAAATTTTACCTTTTCATTTTCTTTATAGGCAATGCCCAATGCCACCAAAATATCACTGCCCTCTGTGATAATGGGGCAGCCCTGCTTGATGAGGGCATTTGTGCCATAGCTTAAGGCACTGGTTACGTTGCCCGGAACGGCATAAACATCCCTGCCGCTGTCAAGCGCCATATCTGCTGTGATGAGTGTGCCGCTTTTCTTGCCCGCCTCCACCACAATGACCATTTTGCTTAAGCCTGCAATAATACGATTTCTGCTGGGGAAATTTTTTGCCACAGCAGGCATTCCCGGCGGAAATTCGGAAAGCACACAGCCATTTTCGATAATCCGCTCCATCAAAGCCATGTTTTCGGATGGATAGCAGATATCCACGCCGCAGCCAAGCACAGCAATTGTTTTGCCGCCGCCATCCAAAATCCCCCGATGCCCTTCGCTGTCAATTCCCCTTGCCATGCCGCTGACAACAATCACATTGGTTTTGCCTAAGTCCTTCGCAATTTCATAGGCAACCGATGCGCCGTAGCGGGAGCATTTTCTTGCACCGATAATGGCAACCGTATCAATTTCATCATCCGGCAATTCCCCACGCACATAAATCCCCAAGGGCGGATGATAAATCTCCTTCAGCAAGCGAGGATAGGCGGGATGCCAATAGGAATAAAAATCAATTTGCTTTTCCTCAAGCTCAATAATCCAATCATTCAACTGTTCTTCATCTCTGGAGGAAAGGAGCAGTTCTGTCATTTTTTCTCCCAAAATTGCAGACTTGCGGATTGCAGAGGGCTCTGCCTTCCAAATGGCCTCTGCACTGCCGAAGTGTTCGAGCAAACGATGGGCTCTTTGAAAGCCAATGCCGTCAATTCGTGTCAGCCACATCAGATAATATTCTTCCATACGAACACTCCTTCCCCTTCCGAGTTATGCCCTATACTATAAATGCTTTTTTTTCAAAATTCAATAGTAAATTTTTTTAAACCCTACAATTTCAGCAATTATAGTGTATATTATGGTTGTATTTTTACCATCTGATTGAAATTTTTGTGAAAAATTGTTATGATGATAAAAACTGTAAAGAAAAGAGGCTATGAAATGCTTTCTATTATAAACTCAGCCGCACTGCTTGGGATTGACAGCTATCCTGTGGAGGTCGAGGTAGACTTGAGCAACGGTCTGCCCGCCTTTGATATTGTCGGCCTGCCGGATTCTGCCGTAAAGGAATCCCGAGAACGTGTGCGCACCGCAATCCGCAATTCTAATTTTTCATTTCCCGTCAAGCGAATCACTGTGAATCTGGCTCCCGCCGATACAAAAAAAGAAGGGGCTTCCTTTGATTTGCCGATTGCTCTGGGGATTTTATCCGCCTGCAATCTTTTTTCCGCACAGCAGGCGGAGGATGCCATCATCACGGGAGAGCTTTCTCTGGATGGCTCTGTGCGTCCCGTCAACGGCGTTTTGCCCATGATGTACGACGCATATCGCCGTGGTATTACAATTTGCTTTGTTCCTGCGGAAAATGCGGAGGAGGCCGCATTGGTGGAGGGAATGACAGTCTATCCGGTTCATTCCGTAAAGCAAATCGTTGCGCACCTTTCTGGCGGCACACAGATTACGCCCTTCCGAAAGGGATACACCGCCTTTGATTCAGAGAATACCGATACCCTGCAGGATTTGGATTTTTCCCATGTGAAAGGGCAGGAAAATGCAAAGCGGGCCATGGAAATTGCCGCCGCCGGCGGTCATAACATCCTCCTCATCGGGCCGCCCGGTTCAGGAAAAACCATGCTGGCGAAGCGTCTGCCTACCATACTTCCGGATTTAAGCTTTGAGGAAAGCATTGAAATCACAAAAATTTACAGCGTTGCAGGTCTTTTGAAGGAGAAGAACTCTCTGGTTAAAACAAGACCGTTCCGCTCTCCCCATCACACCATCTCTGCCTCTGCGCTGACGGGCGGCGGAAGGATTCCCCGTCCGGGAGAAATCTCCTTGGCACATCATGGCGTGCTTTTTCTGGATGAATTGCCGGAATTTCAGCGAAACGCCTTGGAGGTTATGCGACAGCCCTTGGAGGACGGAAAGGTAACCATTGCCCGTGTCAACGGAACACTGACCTTCCCCTCCGATTTCATGCTGACGGCAGCAATGAACCCCTGCCCCTGCGGGTATCTCGGCAACAGCGAAAAATGCCATTGCTCCGCAAATGAAATTATGAAATATCACAGGAAAATCAGCGGCCCTCTCTTAGACCGTATTGATTTAATGGTAGAAATGCCTCCCGTTGCCTATGAGGATTTGGATAACACAACACCTGCGGAATCCTCTGCTGCAATCAAGGAGCGTGTGGTGCGTGCGCATAAGCTTCAGTTAGAGCGTTTCAAGAATGAGGGTATTTTCTTTAATGCACAGATGAATGCTGCGCAGATTGAAAAATACTGCCCTTTGCTGCCAAAGGATAAAGAGGTTTTGCGGACGGCCTTTGAACGAATGGAGCTAAGTGCCAGAGCCTATCATAAAATTTTAAAGCTGGCCCGTACCACTGCCGATTTGGCAGGAGAAGAACAAATTACACTAAAGCATCTGTTAGAGGTTTTGCAATATCGTTCTCTTGACAGAAAATATTTACTTTAAAAGATAAAGAGGTTCAAAATGATGATATATTCCAAACGACAAATGTCGGATACCTTCCTGATTGCCGTTTTGCTTGCGGTTGTCGGCGGTTCTCTGGATGCCTATACATACGTTGCCAGAGGACACGTTTTCGCAAATGCACAAACAGGGAATATTGTCCTGTTTGGTCTGCACATGGCAGAGGGCGAATGGCTGTCGGCGGTGTCCTATTTCATCCCTGTGCTTGCCTTCGTGCTGGGGGTTTTTATTGATGAATGGATAAAAAAATTCTTTTCTCCCTTGCCAAAGGTGCATTGGCGGCAAATTGTTCTGCTGTTTGAAATTGCGATGCTCTCCATTGTAGCATGGCTGCCCTTCGGGGAAACAAATGATTTGGTTGCAAATATCCTTGTTTCCTTCGTTTGCTCCATGCAGGCGCAAAGCTTCCGTAAGGTGCATGGCCTGCCCTATGCCTCTACGATGTGTACCGGCAATCTGCGCAGCGGCACAGAGCTTTTGTTCCGCTTTGTGCAAAGCAAGGATAAGGAACTGCGCAACAAAAGCCTGCATTATTACGGCGTAATTATCTTTTTCATTTTCGGTGCAGGCTGTGGTGCTTTGGTTACACAGCATTTCGGCAGTACCACCGTGGTTTATTGCAATCTGCTTTTGCTTTTGGTCTGTGCATTGCTTTCCATCGAGCATGTTGAAGAATAAAAAAGGCTTCATGGTTTCTCTCTGCCTTTGAGATTCCATGAAGCCTTTTCTTTTATTCCTGCCAAGCAATGCTGCTGCCCGCACTGCCCTTTTTCACAATGATTTTTTTATCAATGTTTTCCTTTAGCTCGGAAACATGGGAAATGATACCCACCAAACGATTTCCATAGGAAAGCTTTTGCAAAACCTGCACCGCCTGCTCTCTGGACTGCTCATCTAAGGAGCCAAAGCCCTCATCAATAAACATGGCATCTATGCGGACACCGCCTGCATGTGCCTGAATGACATCGGAAAGCCCCAATGCCAAGGAAAGAGATGCCTTGAATGCCTCGCCGCCGGAAAGAGAACGCACCGAGCGGCTTTTCCCGGTGTAGTGGTCAAGCACCTCCAGCTCCAAGCCTGCCTGTGAACGCTTATTTGTCGCCTGCTGTGCATGAAGCAGCAGATATCTGCCTTCGGTCATATCCTGAAAGCGAAGGTTCGCCGCCTGCAATATTTTTCGGAAATAAAAGCCCTGCACAAATTGTTCAAAGGCGATTTTCTCCTTGCCCTGCAGCTCTCCGTTTGCAGTTTTGGAAAGCTCCTGTATCGGAAGATATTCCTGCTCTGCTTTCTCCTTCTCCCGCCATTCCTTTTTGGCATTTTGCAGAAGATTTTTCAAAACGGCAGCCTGTGTTCTTGCATAATTCGCCACTTGTTTTTTTGTTTTTCTCTCCTGCAAAAGCGTTTTCACGTTTTCCTCAAGCAAAGGAATATCCTGCCGTTGCTTATTTGCACAGCTTTCCGCAAGCATTTCTGCTGTTTGTCTGCACATAGCCAAATCCGTAAAGAACTGCCGATTTTCTTCTTCTGCCTGCTCCAATGCCGCACGCTCCGACAAATGCTGTGCATAATCCGCTTGGCTGGAGAATTGCTTTTCCCGCAAAACAGCAAAAAACGCCTGCTCCGCCCTTTGCTCTGCCTGTGCCGCTGTTTGCTCCTCTGCCTTGGCTTGCATGCACAAGGCAAGAAAACGCTCCTTCTTCTCTCTTGTGCTTTGCAGATTTTCCAGCAAACGAGACTCCTTCTCTTCCGCCTGAGAAAGCGCCTCCTGTAAAGCATTGCATTTCTCGTTCAGCTCTGCGGCAGTCCTATCCCCAAGCTGCGCTTGCAAAAGGCTGTATTCGCCTTTCTTCTGCTGTAAGGCAATGCTTCTTTCCTCCAAAACCGTTTGCAGCCTTTTCAAGTCGCCTTCATTTTTCTCTATGCGCTCCTTCAGCTTTTCTTTTTCCGGACGCAAGGCATCTGTTTCGTCTATCCTTTTCCGCTGTGCAAGCAATACGGCTTTTTCCTGCAAAAGTGCTGCCTCTGCCGCTTCTGCCTCCGCCTGCAAAGCATCTGCGGAAAGTGCAAGCTTTTCACAGCCGCTTGAGAACAGCTCCTGCATGGAAAGCAGCTTTTCCTTCGCAACCTTCGCTTTTTCGGATACTGCCTGTAGCTTTCGGTTCGTTGCTTCCTCCTTCTGCTTTTTCTCCTTCCATTCCTCCTGTGTAATGGCATTTTCCGTCAGGCTTGCCTTCTGCGGATGATGGGTTGCGCCGCAAACAGGGCAAGGGGCTCCCTCTGCCAATGCCTCTGCCAAAAAGCCCGCCTGCTCCCGCAGATACAGTGTTTCTGCCAAGGCCGCCTCCTGCTTTGCCTTTTGCCATGCGCCTTCTGCCTTCAGATAGGCCTCCTGTAAGCTGTTCAGCTCCTGCTCCTGCTTTGCAATGCTTTCCTTTTGCTCCAAAAGCGCTGCAATCGTTTCAATATATTCCTGCTTGCCCAAAATGAATTGCTCCTGCGCTTTGATTTCCAACAGCAGCTTTTCCTGTGCAAAAAGCATCTCCTGCCACTGTGCAAGCTCTTTTTTCTGTTCTTCCAAGCCTTCCTGTCTGCTTGAAATATCGCCTTCTGCCGCTTTCTTCCGCTCGGAAAGAATTTTCAATTCCTGCTCCGCTGCTTCCTTCTGCTGATACCGCTTCGCATCCTCCTTCAGCTTGCGCAGAAGATTTCGCTTTTCCTCCACCTTCGGTTTTTCTTCATCCAAGGTTTGTTTTTCCTGCTGTAAAAGCAAAAGCCGTTCCTCTGCCTGTTTTTGTTTTGCTTCATTTTCGGCATATGCCTTTTGCCAGCCCCTCTCGGATTCTTGCGCCGTTTTCCAAGCCTGCTCCAAGGGGAGAACAAAATCGAGAGCCGCTCTCTGCTTTTTCAGCCGTTCTGTCTCCGCCTGCTTTTCGGAAAGCAATGCGGTCTTTGTCTCCAATTCCTTGCGTGCCGCCGCCGCTTTCGCAAAAAGCCTTTCTGTTTCCTCTCCCTCGCTGATGGCATGCTCCAGTTGGCTGATTTGCTTATCCAGCCTTATCAGCACCGTATCCGCATCCTGCAAATTCTGTTCCATAAGCTGAAGGCTCTGTTCCTGCTCCGAAAGCAGCTCCTCTCCACGATAAAGCGATTCCCTCTCTAAAGCCTGACCTGTCATTTCGCCAAAATAACCCAACAGCCGTTTTTCGCTGTCCTCCATGGCAATTCGTTTTTCCCGTTCCGCCTCCTTCAAGCTTCTTTGGAATGCGGCATAAAGGTCAGTATGGAAAACCTTTCGGAAAATCGTTCCACGCTCATTGCTGTCTGCATAAAGCAATTTCAAAAATTCCCCTTGCGCAATCATGCAAATTTGCTTAAACTGCTTTGCATCCACGCCCAAGAGTGCCTCAATTTCATTTTTTACCTGTGTAAAGCCGGTTGCCAAGGTTGCCCTTTCTGCATTCATCTCCTGATAAAGTGCGGCATCCGCTCCTTCCGTTGTCATCCCCTCACTGCGCAGCTTGGGACGCTGATACGCAGGATTTCTCACAACACGATACCGCTTTCCTTGGTGCGAAAACACAAACTCCACAAAGCTTTTTGTCTGCGGCAGAGCAAAATCACTCCGCATACTGTCAACGCCACGGTTGGAACCGCTTGCCTCCCCAAACAAAGCAAAGCAAATGCTGTCAAACAGGGTGGTCTTGCCTGCACCCGTATCGCCACTGATGAGAAAAAGCCCTTGAGTGCCAAGCTTTTCAAAGGAAATCTCCGTTTTTTCCGCAAAGGGACCAATAGCGGAAATCGTCAAATTCAATGGTTTCATGCGTTCTCCTCCATTCCCTTCCAAATGCTCTGCAACAGCTTCTTCTGCGTTTCATCCAAGCTTTTTTCATTTTGCTTTTCAAAAAACAAAGAGAACAGCTCCTCTGGACGAAGATCCTCTGTATCCAAAAGCCCCTCCTGTTGCACTGCAAAGGCTTGCTGTTCAAATTCCAATGTCATCAGGTTCGGGTAAACACTGCGCAGTTGTCCAATCGGATCGAGCAGAGCCTCTTGGTTTGTCAAAATACAGCGGATGTAATCCTCCGAACCCCCCTCCGCCCTTCCTGCTGCAAGCAATTTCTGCAAAGGCCCTTTGATTTCCCGAAAGCTTCTTTTTGTTTCCAATGGTATGAAATCGAAGGTGACATTCCCCTTTTCCTTGATATCCACAACGGTAATTCCTTTTTTACGCCGCATTTCCGAAAAAGAATACGGCATGGGCGAGCCTGCATAGCGGACGGTTTCCTTCCCCATTTTCTGCGGATTATGCAAATGACCGCACGCAGTATATTCAAAATCAAAGAACAGCCCTGCATCAATTTCATCCACACCACCCAGAGAAAGTGTCTCGGATTCACTTCGCTCCGCTGTTCCCTTCCATGTTATGAATTGATGCACAAGAATGATATTCCGCTTGGAAAAATCAATTTCCTCCCGCTCCAACAGCACCCTTGCCGCCTCCGCATAGGAAGAAACCGTTTCCTCCGCCAACAGCCCATTCACATGTGCCGGCTTGAAAAACGGCAGCAGCCAAACCTCCAAAGAGCCATACGCATCCGTTTCCGCAAAATGCTCCAATCCCGCACCGAGACTGCCGCTGATATGGATACATTCCTTCCCGAAGATTTCCTTCCCAAATTCCAAACGCTGTGCGGAATCATGGTTGCCTGCAATCAGATAGGTATGCAGATTTCTTGCGGAAAGCTCTGTCAAAAACGCATCCAACAGCTTAACCGCCTCTGTCGGCGGCACAGGCTTATCATAAATATCACCGCTGATGAGTAGTGCCTGTGGCTTTTCCTCATCAATTTTCTGCAATATGGCAGAAAGCAGCTCTCTTTGCTCCTCCAGCATGGAAAACTCATAAATTCGTTTGCCTAAATGCAAATCACTGATATGAAATAGCTTCATGGTCCCCTCCTAACAAAAACGGTATCACAAGAAAGCCTTTTTTATAAAAACCCTTGCCATACCGTTTTCTCCTATTTCAAAATATTTTTACAACCTCTGCCGCCTTTTTCTTTGCCTGCTCCATCAATTCCTCTATCGGCCATGCACCGATATCCAAGCCCTCTGCCGCAACACAGTCATATCTTTCAATGCCGAAAAAGGCCGCCATCTGTTCCAAATATCGAGAGCCCTGCTCCATCGGAGAATCTGTATAAATGCCGCCTCTTGCCGTCAGAAAAACCATGTGGTCTGCCTTGCAAAGCCCATGCAGACCTGTCGCATCCGTGCGGAAGGTAATGCCGTCAACACAAAGATTTTCAATATACACCTTCAACAGTGCAGGAAAGCTTAAGTCCCAAAAGGGAGCGGCAATGACAATCTTATCTGCTGCGGCAAACTGATGTGCATAGCGGAAACGAGGATGCTCAAAACATCCTTTTTCCAAAAGTGCCTCTCTCTGCAAAAAGAATCCATCCGAAAAATAAGATAAACCTTCATCCATCAGACACAGCCGTTCCACATCGTATTCTCCCGTTTTTTCTAATTGGTCAATAAAAAATTCCGCTAATTCCTTGGAACGAGAATTTTCCCTGCGAATACAGCAATCGATATACAAAACTTTTTTCATGGCAGCCCCCTCTTTTTTCTAAAAGCTTTTCTTTAGTATAGCATAGTTTCTGTTTTTCTTCAAAGGGGCTGTCTATCATAAAGCTTCGGCAAATATTGAAAAGAGAGTTATGCTTTATTACAGCTTTTTGCGGAACAGCCCATCCTTATTACAGCAAAGATACAGTTCTCCTCTGCGCTCTCTGGGCAGGCGCAGTTCGCCGCTCTGTTCGGGATACAGCCGTACCACTGTTGCCCTGTCCCATGAAACGAGTGCCGCAAAAACGATATAATGCTCCTTCGTCATTTCGTGCGCAAATGTCACATAATATTCATTGTCAATTTCCTCGATTTTCGCATTATGTACTGCGTCTGCTTCTTGTGCTTCCAGAGGTATCAGTTTTCTGCCGCAGCAGGAAATTTCACCGCCGCCTGTACTCCAGAAAATATTACCGCAATGCACACAACGAGTAAATTTCATACGTTTCATATTTCCGACTTCCACTCCTTTTTCCTCTAAATTGCCATCCAAAATTTTTTCGATATCCACGTCATAAAGTGCAGAGATATCCTTCAGCAGAGAAACATCCGGCAGACCTGCGCCCCGTTCCCATTTAGAAACCGTGCGGTCGCTAATCTGCAGCTTTTCTGCTGCCTGCTTCTGTGTCATGCCGCACTCCTTGCGCAAGCGGCTGAGCAGTTCTCCTGTTTTCTCTAAGTCCATACCTTTCCCTCCTTCTTTTTCTTATCTTAAGCTATCCACTTCCCAAAAGCAACAAACGCTCCGTAGAGTGATTTGTTCCATCAAAAAAGCCCTCCAAATTCATTTGGAAGGCCTTGTGTTCCTTATGCACGGGGATGTGCCTTTGCATACACGTTTTTCAATTTTTGGTTTGTCAGCTTCGTGTAAATCTGTGTGGTGGAAATATCGGAATGTCCCAGCATTTCCTGCACCGAGCGCAAATCCGCACCATTTTCAATCAGATGGGCGGCAAAGGAATGACGCAGCATGTGCGGTGTAATTTCCTCCTCAATTCCTGCCCGTTTCGCATAGGATTTGATGATTTTCCAAAAGCCCTGTCTGCTCATGGGCTTGCCGTTGCAGTTCACAAACAACGCTTCCTCCTCCGGTGCGGAAATCATATGCTCACGCACCCGCTCCATATACTTGTGCAAGGATGCCTTGGCCTGTGCGCCAATGGGAATAATGCGGCTTTTTGCTTCACTGCCGCAATGGATATATTCCAAAGGCAGATTTAAATCCGCTACCCTCAAAGAAATCAATTCTGTCACACGGATGCCTGTGGCATAAAGCAATTCCAGCATAGCCTTATCCCGCACCTCCTTATCCTCTTCGCTTGAGGGCTGCTCCAAAAGAAGCTCCACCTTCTCCAAGGAAAGAATTTCGGGCACCTTTTTTTCAACCTTCGGCAATTCCAAATCTGCCGCAGGATTCTCTGTCACAACGCCTTTCTTTTGCAGGAATTGATAAAAAGAACGAATGGATGCAATGTTTCTGGAAACAGTCGCCCCTGCCTTCTGCTGCTTTTGCAGTTCATACACATAAGCCATTACATTCGTGCGATTTACCTTTACAGGCTCCAACACTCCTGCCTCCTGCATAAAGCGACGAAACCCCTTTAAATCTCTGCTGTAAGAGAGAACGGTATTCTCTGATGAGTTCTTTTCATTCCGTAAATATGCGGTAAAATCAGCAATACATTGTTCCATTTTAACAATCCCCTTCGTCCTTAGTATTTTAAATTATACTTAGCTTTCTATAGATTGTCGATAACATTTGAAGAAAAATGTAAATTTTGTGAACTTTTTGTAAACAATTTCCTAATTTTTCAAACAAAATTCTCTTTTTTCTTCATTTTTATGAAATGATTAAAGCAAAAGCAACGCACGCTCCACTGCGGATGCAGCAATCAACAAAAGCACCGACACACCAAAGAGGATACAATATTCCATCTGCTTTCGTCTTTTTTCCCGTTTTAATGTGCGTTTTCCGCCCTCCTCCTGCCAAGAAAGCAGATAATACACTGAGGCGGTCATAATCAAAATATAGCAGGGAATCAGCAAAAGATTTTGCGGCAAAAAGGAGGATGCGGAAAGAAAAATCCCCTTTGTGCCATAGGTCGTCATCAGCATGGCAGAGGTAAAGCCGACACAAACACTGCGGAATATAAAGGCTGCACCCGAAAAAAACAGCCCAAGCTGCATCCAACCACCCAGCCAGATAATCACATCATATTTCAAATACTTCCAAAAAATCGAGCCAAAGCGAATCTCCTCCACATCCTCCAAAGCCTGCTGTAAAAAGGAAGAAAGCGCCCCTTGCTGTCCGCTTGGCAGCAGATTTGCAAGCAATGCACCGCCCGCCGTTCCCAATAAAAAAGAAAGACAAACTATGCCGACAATCTTTTGCAGCCGTTTGTCTATCCTCCGTTTTTGTTTTTTCATAGCCATCCCCCCATGATAAAGGGTATGGCTCGTCTGTCCTGTTTATGCGTTTTTTCTTGCCTGCCATGCAAAAAGAGCGGCAATGGTCTTTCCGTCCTTGATTTCGCCCTTGTGAATCATTTCGATTGCCTGCTCCACCGTATATCGTTCCAGCTCAACAAATTCATCCGCATCCAATTTTTGTGTGCCATCGGTCAAATCCGTTGCAAAGAAAATCTGAATCTTTTCGGTGCAGAAGCCAACAGAGGGATACATCTCACAAAGAAATTCCAGCTTGCCCGCCTTCTTCCCTGTTTCCTCCTCCAGCTCACGCAGCACCGCGTCCCTTCCGCTTTCGCCCTCCTCCACAACACCTGCGGGAATTTCCAAGAGCATTTCCCGAAACGGATGACGATATTGACGCACAAAAATCAGACTTCCGTCTGCATCCACAGCCAAAACAGCAGCGGCATTCTTCTTACGGATAACGGTTTCCCGAAACGCCTCACTGCCATCCGGCATCTGCAGCTTATCAACTGTGATGGTAACGATTTTGCCTTCGTGGGTAATTTTGCTTTCCAAAACCTCGTAGCTCATTTTTTCTCTCCTTTTGAAAAAGGCGACACTCCCGATTCTCATATAGATTCGTTCAGCGCCGCCTGATTTTCCGTTACTTCAATTCCTTTACCATTTCTTCGATTCTATCCATCCCTTTTTTGATTAACTCCATGCTTGTTGCATAGGACAGGCGGATATAATCGGGCATACCGAAATCGGCACAAGGCACAACGGCTACGTATTTCTTTTCCAACAAAGCAGTAGCAAAATCTGCCGCAGATTCGATTTTCTGCCCTTCATAGCTCTTGCCGTACAGACCGGAAACATCTACAAACAGATAAAATGCGCCCTCCGGCTTAAGTGCAGAAATCATGGGAATGGCTTCTTCTCTTTCATAGATATAATCTCTGCGTTTCTTAAATTCCACACACATCTGTGCAACACAATCCTGCGGGCCGTTCAGTGCAACCACCGTAGCCGCCTGTGCGATGGCATTGGGGTTGGATGCCATGTGGGACTGCAAGGAGGCCATCAGCTTTGCAATGGGCAGAGGTGCCGCCGCATAGCCGATTCTCCAGCCGGTCATGGCATAGCTTTTGGAAACCCCGTTAATCACAATGGTTCTGTCATAAATCTCTTTTCCGAGAGATGCAATGCTGATGTGCTGTTTATCTGCATCATAAATCAGCTTTTCATAGATTTCATCGGAAACCACCAGAATATCATGGCTGACTGCAAATTCCGCAACCATTTCCAAATCCGCCTTGCTCATAACCTGCCCTGTCGGGTTGGAGGGTGTTGTGAGCACAACTGCCTTTGTTTTTTCGGTATAAGCATGCTCCAGCTCTTCCTTTGTCATCATAAACTGGTTTTCTTTTTTGGTATAAATAATCACAGGCACACCGCCGGCAATAC
>NZ_CAKQVD010000045.1 GCF_934277605.1 uncultured Anaerotignum sp. | reverse complement strand
GCCCAAGGGCTGATTTGGGGTGTTTTTGCCATCGGCGTTTACATCACCTTTAAGGTATTGGATTTTGCGGATATGACAGTGGATGGCAGCATTGCAACCGGTGGTGCGGTTGCGGTTATGATGATGCTTTCCGGTCATTCTGTGGGGGTTGCTCTGGTGGCGGCAGCCGTTGTCGGTATGCTGGCAGGCATGGTCACGGGCATCTTCCATGTGGCATTGGGGATTCCCAGCATTCTGGCAGGTATCCTCTCTCAGCTTGGTCTGTATTCCATCAATATGCGTATCATGGGTAAATCCAATCAGGCAATCAGCGTGGATAAATATAATCTCATTCTCAGCCTGAGAGATATCCCGCACGCAATCATTGTTTCCGCAATCTTCTGCGTTGTGGTTATTGCTTTGCTCTATGGCTTCTTCGGCACAGAAATGGGCCGTGCCTTCCGTGCAACGGGTAACAACGAAAAAATGGCAAGAGCGCAGGGCATTAACACAAATACCATGAAAATTCTCGGCCTGATGGTGTCTAATGGTCTGGTTGCGCTTGCAGGCGGCCTGTATGCGCAGTATCAGGGCAATGCCGATGTCAATATGGGGCGTGGTGCCATCGTTATCGGTCTGGCATCCGTTATCATTGCGGGCGTTGTGTTCAAAAGATTTGATTATAACTATGCACTGCGTATGCTCGGTGTTGTCGGCGGTGCCATTTTGTATTATATCGTAATCGCAGTGGTGCTGTGGCTCGGTCTGGAAACCACCGACCTGAAGCTCATCAGTGCCTTGATTGTAGCGGCATTCCTCGCTTTGCCTCACATAAAGGGCAAATTTGCGGCAAGCCATGTCAAGAGAGGAGGCGGCAAGAATGCTTGAGCTGAAAAATATTTATAAAACCTTTAACCCCGGCTCCATCAACGAAAAAAGAGCCTTGAACGGTGTCAATCTGACCCTGGAGGATGGTGATTTTGTAACCATCATCGGCGGCAACGGCGCAGGGAAATCCACCATGCTCAATGCCATTGCGGGCGTTTGGCCTGTGGATAGCGGCTCCGTCATCATTGATGGGGAGGATATCACAAAGCTGCCCGAGCATAAAAGAGCGGCATATCTGGGGCGTGTTTTTCAGGACCCCATGAACGGAACGGCAGCCGATATGGAAATCGAGGAAAATCTGGCTGTGGCAAAACGCCGTGGGCAGATGCGTACCTTAAAATGGGGCATTACCAAAAAGGAAAGAGAAGAATATGTTGAGCTTCTGAAAACACTCGATTTGGGCTTGGAAAACCGTTTGCGTGCAAAGGTAGGTCTGCTTTCCGGCGGGCAGAGACAGGCGCTCACACTGCTGATGGCAACGCTGAAAAAGCCGAAGCTGCTCCTTTTGGATGAGCATACGGCGGCGCTGGACCCGAAAACAGCCGCAAAGGTGCTGGAGCTTTCCGATAAAATCATTGCGGAGCATAACCTGACTGCGCTCATGGTAACCCATAACATGAAGGATGCCATTGTGCATGGCAATCGTCTGATTATGATGTGGGATGGTAAGATTATTCTGGATATCAAGGGCGAAGAAAAGAAAAATCTGACCGTAGATGATTTGCTGCATCAGTTCACGGTTGCAAGCGGTAAGGAATTTGCAAATGACCGTGCTCTGCTTGGCTGATTTTGCATGAATAATCAAAAGAGATGCTTGTTTTGCAGGCATCTCTTTTTTGTATCGGTGCGGCAGACAAATGTATACAAAATTCTTTCAAAAACCGTGAAACAATGCCTTGACAATGGGAAAAGGAGTGCTATAATGACTTTAACGGTGTAACGCGGATATGCGTGTATGCAATAAAGTAAAACAAATTCCCAATCGGAAAATAAAAAGGAAACAGAAAAAAGGGAGAGATTCTTATGAAAAAATGGATGAAAATGACAGCCACCATGATGGCTGCGGCAATGGCATTGACAGCCTGCGGCGGAAATGATGCAGCAGAAAATTCCGATGACGCAGGCGAAAAATATACCGTCGGTATCATTCAGCAGTTGGAGCATCCCGCTTTGGATGCGGCAACAGAAGGCTTTAAGGATAAGCTGACAGAGCTGCTCGGTGAGGAAAACGTAACCTTCGATTATCAGAACGCACAGGGCGAGCAGACAAACTGCACCACCATCGCAACAAAGTTCGTTTCCAATCAGGTTGATTTAATCATGGCAAATGCGACCACAGCATTGCAGGCAGCGGCAGCCGCAACCGGCGATATTCCCATTGTCGGCACCTCCGTAACGGATTATAAAACAGCAGGCGTGGTGGATTCCAATGAAGCACCCGGCAGAAATGTAACAGGCGTTTCCGATTTGGCTCCCATCGATCAGCAGATTGCGCTTTTGCAGAAGCTGGTTCCCGATGCAAAGAAGGTCGGCATTATCTATTGCTCTGCGGAGCCTAACTCCGGCTATCAGGCAAAGCTGGCACAGCAGGCGTTGGATCAGGCAGGCATTGCTTGGACAGACTATACAGCAGCCGATTCCAATGAGGTACAGTCCGTTGTCACAAAGGCAGTCAGCGAATGTGATGCACTGTATATCCCCACAGATAACACCATCGCAAACAATGCGGAAATCGTAAAGAACATCACAGTTCCCGCAGGCATTCCCGTTATCGCAGGCGAAGAAAATCTTTGCAAGGGCTGTGGTCTGGCAACCCTTTCCATCAGCTACTATGATTTGGGCGCAAAGGCGGCGGAAATGGCTTATGACATTCTGGTAAACGGCAAGAATCCCGCAGAAATGCCCATTGGCAATGTATCCGATGGCATCACGGAAAAATATAATGCGGAAATCGCAGAAGCACTGGGCGTTACCATCCCCGAGGATATGGTAGCCATCGAAAACGAATAAAACCTTCCTCCGAGAAGAAAATAAATGAATATGTGAACGGCAAAAGGGCGGAGCAAAGGCTTCGCCTTTTTGTGTGGGCAATTTCTATTTTATCCCGCCGCCGCATAGAGTAAATCAATGAGGTGATGGCATGGGATTTCGCAAAAATATGACAGAGGCGCTGGAGCTGCCCAAGGAGATATTGCTGCATTTGCCGTTGATTTCCTTCATCGGACAGGAGGAGGTCACGATAGAAAACTATAAAGGCATTTTGGAATATAACGAGGAAACGGTGCGCATTGGCACAGCCGCAGGCGTTTTGCGTCTGACGGGAAGGGGGCTTTGCCTCAAGCAGCTTTCGGCAGAGTGCATGGTGGTAACGGGGTGCGTGGAAAGGATGGAATTTTTGCGGTAAAATCCGCAAAACAGGGGTGAGGATTTTGTTCTTGGCGTTATGGTATTATTTATGTGGATATGTTAAAATAAGGGCAAGAGGCTTTTCTGCGGAACGCTTTATGAATATGGCGGCGTATCGGGGCGTGTATCTCTGGGAGGTTTCTCAGGAGGGAGTCGGCATAACCATGAAGGCGGCAGGCAGCAGCCTATCGCTTTTGCAGTCCTGTGCGGAAAAAACAGGCTGTCGGTTGGAAATTTTGCATCGGGGCGGTCTGCCCGTTTTTCTGGGGCGGCTTCGCAAAAGGCAGGTCTGGGCAGCAGGGCTTTTGTGCTTTGCGGCAGGGCTGTATTTCCTCTCCTCGTTTGTCTGGGCGGTGCGTATCGAGGGCAACGAGCGTCTTTCGGGGGAGGCGCTGCTTTCGGCCTGTCGGCAGATGGGGCTGCGTGCAGGTGTGCCAAAGCGCAGTGTGGATACACAGGCGGTCACCGATGGCCTTTTGGAGCAATTCTCAGAGCTTTCCTGGGTAAGCGTCGGTGTGCATGGAACCTCTGCAACCATTCGCCTTGCGGAAACCATCGAGAAGGTGGAGCGGGTAGATAAGCAAACGCCCTGCGATATCGTGGCGGCGGAGGATGGTGTCATTTTGCAAATCACAGCAGAAAGAGGCACGCCGCTTGTTGCCGCAGGGGATGTTGTGAAAAAAGGGGATGTGCTGATTTCCTCCGCTTTGACGATTGGTCTGGAGGGCGAGGCACAGCATACGGAATATACTGCGGCGGAGGGGGCTGTCACGGCACGCATTTGGCGGCACTTGGCGGAGGAATTGCCCCTGCAATATGAGCAAACCGTTTATAGCGGTGTGGAGAAGGAAAACCATAGCCTGCTTTTTTCGGATAAGGAGCTGGATATTCTGCATCCCGATGGGGATTTGCAGTGGGAAAGGGAGCTGCTTTCGGAAAAGACCTTCGGCTTGGGGGATGTGAAATTGCCGCTGAAATGGCGGAAGGAGCGTTGGCGTGCCTATGAAACGGTGCAGAAGGAGCGCACCGCAGAGCAGGCAAAAACGCTTCTGGAAGAAAAATTAAGAAAAAATGCAGAGAATTTATTGTCCGCTTACGGTACAATAGAAGAAATAGAGCTGAAGTTTGAGCCGTTTGCCAATCGTGTGCGTGCGGAGGCAAGGGTTACCATGGCGGAAAGAATTGATGAAAAAATTCAAATCACAGAAAAGGAGCAGGAAGAACCGAATGAGCTTTGAAAGAACCATTCAAATGGAAAACGGCATTATTCTGTCTGTGTTCGGGCAGTTTGATGCAAATATCAAAAAAATCGAAAAGGCGTGCGAGGTCAGCATTGTCAATCGTGGGGATGATGTCAAAATTTCGGGCGAGGAGAGAAACGTCCATAAGGCTTGGAATATCCTTCATTCCCTTGTGGCGCTTGTCAAAAAGGGCGAGGAAATCACAGAGCAAAATCTGGAATATTTCATTTCCTCTGCGGAGGAAACCGATTTGCGTGAGCTGGAAAAGGTCTATGATGACCTCATCTGTATCACCGTCAACGGCAGGGCGCTGAAGCCCAAAACCTTGGGGCAGAAAAAATATGTAGACCTCATTAAAAATAATACCGTTGTGTTCGGCATTGGCCCTGCGGGTACGGGGAAAACCTATCTTGCAATGGCAATGGCGATAACCGCCTTCAAAAATAACGAGGTCAACCGCATTATTCTGACACGCCCCGCCATTGAGGCAGGCGAAAAGCTTGGCTTTTTGCCGGGGGATTTGCAGCAGAAGGTGGACCCCTATCTGCGTCCCCTCTATGATGCCCTCTATGAAATCATGGGTGCGGAAAACTTTATGAAAAACATGGAAAAGGGCTTGATTGAGGTAGCCCCCTTGGCGTATATGCGCGGACGCACGCTGGATAATGCGTTTATCGTTTTGGATGAGGCGCAGAATACCACTCCCGAGCAGATGAAAATGTTTCTGACTCGTATCGGCTATGGCTCAAAGGCAGTCATCACGGGGGATGTCACGCAGATTGACTTAACGGAGGGCAAGCGCAGCGGCTTGATGGAGGCAACAAGGATTCTCTCCGGCATTGAAGGGATTGGGCAGATTACTCTGACCAATAAGGACGTTGTGCGTCATCCCTTGGTACAAAAAATCATTCTGGCATACGAAAGGTTTGAAAACAAGAAACGAGGCGAGCAGGATGGCAAGAAGGAAAGACGAAACCCTCATAAATAATCGAAAGCAAAAGGGCAAACGAAAGGCGATGTTCATCATTGCGTTTTTGCTGACCATCGTTTGCATTGGCACAGGCCCCTATATGCACGGGCTTGATATGGTGCAGGTCGGCTCTGTGGCGGAAAAACGCTATGTTGCCGAAAGGGATGCCGTGGATGAGGTCGCCACCAATAAGCTGAAGGATGCGGCGGCAGATAGCGTCGCCCCCATCTATAAACGGGATATCTCTGTGGAGGAGGAAAGCGAGGCCGAAATCAAGGAGCTGTTTCAGGATTTGGAGCAGATTCTTGCAAGCCTAAAGGATGGCGAAAGCTTTTATGAAAAGGCACAGAAGGCACCCTGGAAGCTTCCCGTTGTTCTGACAGAGCGGGAGCTGAATGCCTATCGGGCATTGACAAAATCCAATCGTGTGCTGTTTCAGGAGGATTGTCTGGTCACCATGAATAACCTCTACACAGAGGGGATTACGGCGGATGCCTTGGAGGAGGGCAGGCAAAGGGCGAATGAGGCCTTTGCCGCAACCGCATGGAGCAAAAGCCTGAAGGAAATGGCAAGTGCCGTGTTTGCGGCGGCAATCGCCCCCAATTCCCTGCCGGATGAAGCGGCGATAGAGGCGGCAAGGGAGGAAAAACGGGCAGAGGTCGCAGATGTGATGATTCGTAAAAACCAGAAAATCGTGGATGAGGGCGAAATCATCACACAGGATATCTATGATCGCTTGGTTAGCCTGCATTTGGTCGGCAGTGCCGATTATAAAAGCAATCTGATGCCCTTGCTTTCCAGTCTGCTGATGGCGGTGCTGATTTTTGTTGCGCTGTATCTCTTCTTCGCATGGGATAGAGGCAGGCTTGTGCTGAAGCCCAATGAAACAAAAATGCTTTTTACGATTTATGTGCTGATGATTCTGCTGCTGCGGCTGATGGGCAGTGTGGCATATTTCACGCTGATTCCCTTGGGGTTGTTTGCCATGCTTGCAAGCCTTCTGATTGGGCGGCGTGTGGCATTGGTAATGAATACGCTGTTTTGCATTGTCGGCTGCTTCATCTTCAATGGGGATGTCCAATTTTTGATGTATTCCCTTCTGGTCGGCACACTGGGCGCATTGCTCATCCAAAAAACAGATAAACGGCAGCGGATGGTCTGGGTGGCTGTGGCAATGGCGGCAGGCAGCTTTGCGGCGATGCTCGGTGTGGGGCTGTTTTTTGAAAACGGCTATTCCACAGGGCTTTTGCTCAAGTGTCTGTTTGCGGCAGTGATGGGCTTGGTTTCCGTTGTCATTGCGGTGGGCAGTCTGCCCTTCTGGGAGGCAACCTTTGAGGCAAACACTCCCCTGCGCCTGCTGGAGCTGACAAACCCGAATAATGAATTGCTCCGTCGGCTGATGATTGAAGCCCCGGGGACATATCATCATAGTCTGATTGTTGCAAACCTTGCGGAAACGGCGGCGTATGAAATCGGTGCGAATACCGCCTTTGCAAGAGCCGGTGCGTATTATCACGATATCGGCAAGCTGAAAAATCCGCAGATGTTTTCGGAAAATCAGGCGGGCTATAATCCGCACGATGACCTTGCACCCGAAACGAGTGCAAAGCTGATTACACAGCATACCAAAAACGGTGTGGAGATGGGCTTGGAATATGGCCTCCCCCGCATTATTTTGGATGTCATTCGGGAGCATCATGGGACAAGCCTTGTCAAGTTTTTCTATTTTAAGGCACTCAAGCTGTATGGCGCAGATGCCGTCAATGAGGCGGATTATCGCTATCATGGCGTCATCCCAAGCACAAGGGAATCTGCGGTGGTTATGCTTGCGGATACCGTTGAGGCGGCGGTGCGCTCCATGCTTGGCAGTGGGAAAACCTTGGCAGAGGCAGAGGGTGTCATTCAGTCGCTCATCAAGGATAAGCTGGATGATGGGCAGCTCAATAACAGCGGCCTTGCGATCCATGAGCTGGAAATCATCCGTAAGGCATTCCTAAAGGTGTTCCAGGGGATGTACCATGAGCGTGTGGCATATCCCAAGCAGGAGGAAATCAATGCGGCGGCGAAGAAGAACGCAGAAGCAAATCAAGCTGCGGCAGAAGAAAAAAGAGAGGAAGAGAGCAGTGAATCTACTGATTGATAACAGAACAGAGGAGCCGTTGACAGCCGAGCTGGAGTCTGCCATTCGCAGTGCGGCGGCAGAGGCCCTGCGCTACGAGGAATTTGAGGAGGACTGTGAAATCAGTGTCTCCATTGTGGATAACGAAGAAATCCGTGAGATTAACCGTCAGTTCCGCAATATCGACAGAGCCACGGATGTACTCAGCTTTCCCATGCTGACCTTTGCGGAGGGCGAGGAGGCTGAGGTCAACGAGAATGACGAAATCGTTTTGGGGGATATCATCATTTCCTTGGAGCGTGCAAGGGAGCAGGCGGAGGAATACGGTCATTCTCTGAAACGGGAAATTGCCTTTCTGACAGCCCATAGTATGCTCCACCTGTTAGGCTATGACCACATGGAGCCGGAGGAGGAGGAGGAAATGTTCCGTCGCCAGAAGGAAATTTTGTTGCAGGCAGGCTTTCCGAGAGAGTAAGAGCGGCGGATTCGCCGTTCAGTCGAAAATGGGCGGCTTGTTGAAGCAAAGGAGGGATTCCCTTTATGACAGATGAAGCGTTGATTTTGCAGGCGAAGGATGCCATGAAAAACGCCTATGCCCCCTATTCGCAGTTTCGGGTTGGGGCGGCGCTTTTGGCGAAGGATGGCAGTGTGTTTACGGGCTGCAATGTCGAAAATGCGTCCTATGGGGCAACAAATTGTGCCGAGCGGACAGCCGTTTTCAAGGCGGTTTCCGAAGGCTGTCGGGAATTTGAGAAAATTGCCATTGTCGCAAGCAGTGGGGACTATGCCTCTCCCTGCGGCATTTGCAGGCAGGTGCTTGCGGAATTTATGCCCGAGGGTAAGGTTCTTCTTTACAGTGAGCAAAAGGGCATGGTAACATATACAGTCAGAGAGCTGCTCCCGATGGGCTTTCGCAAGGAGGATATTCGCTAAGAAGGATATTCGTTAAGAAGGATATTCGGTAAGGAGGAACCACGATGGAAAAAATGGATTTTTATGTGTATCTTTCCCCAAGAGAAGCGGCGGAGAAGGTCAAGGAGGCAGTGACAGCCGGCTTTTGTTCGGGAGAAATTCTGGATGAATATGTGCGAATCCTGCCGGATGGCAAGGAAATCATCATGGTGCTGTTCGAGAAATATTATATGCGCTCTGCCAACAGAGCCACGCTGACCTTTCTGGCGGATAATCTGGAGGAACACACAAGGGTGCATCTTTCTGCCGGCGGCGGCAGCCAAGGGGTGATTTTCCGCTTTGACTGGGGCGCAGGTGCAAACTTCAGCACTTCGGCAAGGGATGCTTTGGCAGAATATATTTGTAAGTAAAGGTTTGAGGTGGAAGGCATGGCGGAAAAAAGCTGGGAAATTTTAGAGGGTGCGTGCCATTCCTGCAAAAAATGCAGACTATGGGAAATGCGAACCCACGTTGTCATTGGCAAGGGCAGTCGCAATGCGGATATCCTGTTCATCGGGGAGGGCCCCGGTCAGCAGGAGGATTTGCAGGGTGTGCCGTTTGTAGGCCCTGCGGGACAATTGCTGGATAAAATGCTGGCAAGCGTCGGGCTTTCCTTGGCGGAGGTCTATGTTGCCAATGTGGTCAAGTGCCGCCCGCCCGGCAATCGTGATCCCCATGAGGATGAACGGGAGGCGTGTCTGAATTATCTCAGATATCAGCTTTTGCTGATTCAGCCGAAAATCATCGTCTGTCTGGGGCGGATTGCCGCCACAACCATTATCGACCCCGAATTTCGCATTACACGCCAGAGAGGGCAGTGGTTTGAGCGAAAGGGGTATCATATCATAGCAACCTATCATCCCTCGGCATTGCTTCGGGATGAAACAAAAAAACGTCCTGCATGGGAGGATATGCAGGCAATTCGTGCCAAATGGGACGAGCTAAGGAAACAATAAGAAGAAAGCAGGAGGGAAATGAATATGAACGGCATTGAGGCTTTGAAGGCAAAATTTGCAGATGTGGAGCTGAAGGCAAACGCAAGAACCATGGATGAGGTGGTTGCCTATATCGAGGAAAACTGGGGCGCATTTCGTGTCAAAATCACAGAAAGCGAGCTGATGGCGCACTATAAGGCAGCCTGCGAGTTTGCAAAGCTGATGGGGAAGGATATTACCGATTTTCAGGATGATATCAGAAGATATCGCCTGCCCAACACCAATAAAATCCATGTGGTTTTGGGTATGAATTCCGAATATATGACAGCCGAAAACGGCATGAAATATTATCAGGCATTGTGTTTGATTAAGGGCTTAACACAGGAGGATATTGATACCAAAAACGATAGATGGCTGCAATATGTGCTTCTTTTGGATATGGCGAAGGATTGGGAGAAAAAGGATGAAATTTTCCTGGCAGAGCAGAAGGAAATGCTGAAGGAAAGAGGGGTAGAAACAGAATGAAAAACTTTCACTCCGGCTTTGTTGCATTGGTCGGCAGGCCAAATGTCGGCAAATCCACGCTGATGAACTGTCTCATTGGGGAGAAGATTGCGATTACCTCGCATAAGCCGCAGACCACAAGAAATAAGATTACCTCCATTCTCACGAAGGATGATTTTCAGTGCGTCTTTTTGGATACGCCGGGGATTCATAAGCCGAAATCCAAGCTGGGCGAATATATGGTGCGCTCTGCGGAAACCACCTTTAACGAGGTAGATTTGGTGCTGATGCTGATTGAGCCGACAACAGAAATACAGGCGATGGATGCCTATGTGCTGGAGAGAATCAAAAACGTGAAAACCCCCGTTGTTCTGGTGGTCAATAAAATTGATACGGTTGAGCGGGATACGCTTTTGGAGGTCATCTCTGTGTATAGCAAGGCATACCCCTTTGCGGAGGTTGTGCCGATTTCTGCCATGAAGGATAGAAATACAGAGGAGCTGCTGTCTGTCATTCGGAAATATCTCCCCGAGGGGCCGCAGTATTTCCCTGCCGATATGGTAACCGATCAGCCCGAGCGTCAGATTGCGTCGGAGATTATTCGGGAAAAGGCGCTCTATCTTTTGCAGGATGAGGTGCCGCATGGCATTGCGGTGGAAATCATGTCCATGAAAAAGCGTCCCGATAAGGATATTGTGGATGTGCAGGCAACCATTTATTGCGAAAGGGATTCGCATAAGGGAATTATCATCGGCAAGCAGGGGGCGATGCTCAAGCGTATTGGCTCCACCGCACGCTATGATATGCAGAGATTGCTCGGCTCGCCCATTTATTTACAGCTTTGGGTTAAGGTAAAGAAGGATTGGCGGGATAGTGATTTCCTGCTCAAAAACTTCGGCTACGATAAGAAAAACATTTAAGACAACACCCCCACTTGAGGCTCTGCCTCAAACTCCGCCAAGGGAGTCACTCCCTTGGAACCCGATACCGCAGAAACATTTTATGTTTCTGCAAATGGGGGTTTGGGTACGCGCCGCCGAACAGATGCGGCGGTTGCCCGAAGGGCAAGGGTTGAAAACCCTGCTTGAACAAGCGCCCCACGAAAGAATGGCAAGTTTTTAATAGTATGTTGCCCTTTCCTTCTCCATATCCTATTCCCGAAAGGGGATGTGCCGTATGAACGAAAGAGAACAGCGAGAATGGCAGAGATTTTTGCAAACAGGGCAGGTGGCGGATTATCTGCGCTATCGCAGGCAGGCGGAGCAGGAAAACCCCCGCCGCCGCATAGAGGAATCGTCAAGGTATAAGCGTTTTTATTAAAGAAATGAGGTTCGGCTGATGGGAACGGAAAAGCTGTGCGGCATTGTCCTGCGGGAGCAGGCAAGGGGCGAAAGCAATAAGCAAATTGTGCTTTTGGCGCAGGGCGTGGGCCGTGTGCTGCTTTCCGCCCGTGGCGCAAGGAAGGCGAAAAGTAAGCTTCTGGCGGCAACACAGCCCTTCTGCTATGCCGATTTCGTGGTCTATGCGGGCAAGGGCTTTTATTCCGTCACACAGGCAGAGCTGCAAAACAGCTTTTACGGCTTGCGTCTGGATATTGATAAATTTGCCGAGGCAACCTATTTGGCAGAGCTGACAGAGCGTAGCTGTCCCGTCGGGATGGAGCAGGATGCCGTTCTGGAGCTTTTGTATTATGCCTTTCTTGTGATGGATCGGGGCGTTTTGCCGCCGAAGCTTATCTCCCGCATTTTTGAGCTGAAGCTTTTGCAAATCAATGGCTTGCTTGCGGCGGCGGAATGTCATCTGTGCGGCAATGGCGAGGGAAGGCTCTATTTCGATGGCACAACAGCCTCGTTTTATTGCGAAAAGCATAAAACCACAGATAGCATACCTGTTTCGGATGCAGTGCGGAAAGCAATTCGCTTTGTGCTGGAACGGGAGAGCCGTGCGGCGTTTGGCTTTCGCCTTTCCGATGAGGCACAGGCACAGCTTGCCTTCCTTTTGCGTCGATATCTGGAGATTCACATGGAGATTAGACTGAAAACACGAGACTTTTTTCACCAGTGAATAAACTATTGTGCATTTTTTGTCTATTTTTATGCAGAAAAGCGGAAAAGTATGCGGATTTAGGTGCAATTTTTCGCCTTGACAGCGCAGCGGAAAAGCGTTATCATAACCTCAAGTTAATCATTTTTGCGTTGAAGAAGAGGAGTACCTGCGGAGCATTTGCAGAGAGCTGTCGGTTGGTGAGAGGCAGCAGTGCGAAACAGAGAATGGCACTTTGGAGCAATCACACAAGAGCGGGTTGGTGTGTTGGCATCAATCAACGAGGGTGGAACCGCGGAAGATTTCAAAAGCTTTCGTCCCTTGCTGTATAGCGAGGAGACGGGAGCTTTTTTTGCGTAAAACAATGAGCCATGCAGAGGCTGTCATGTGCCTGCACATAGGACAGCATCTATTTGGCGAATGTATCGACATGAGTAACGGAGCATGTGTGCGGAGTTACGAATGGGGCGGATGCGGGAGCTTCGAAGAAGCGGAGCAGCCGGTTTTACGATTACTTTCGTCCTTCGGAGTATAAATAAGTTATTTTGTAAGGAGGAATTGAAATGGCAGTAGAATCTATGGAAAAAATCGTTGCATTGGCAAAAAACAGAGGCTTTGTATATCCCGGCTCCGAAATTTACGGTGGTCTGGCAAACACATGGGACTATGGCCCTCTGGGTGTAGAGCTGAAAAATAACATGAAAAGAGCATGGTGGAAGAAATTTATTCAGGAAAACCCCATGAACGTAGGCGTGGATTGCGCCATTTTGATGAACCCGCAGACATGGGTAGCCTCCGGTCACGTTGGCGGCTTCTCCGATCCTCTGATGGATTGTAAGGAATGTAAGGAGCGTTTCCGTGCCGATAAGCTGATTGAGGAGCATATGGCGTCCCATGATATGCCCGAGGTGGTTGTTGACGGCTGGACAAACGAGGAAATGAAAAAATTTGTAGACGAAAATCAGGTTGCCTGCCCCTCCTGCGGTGCGCATAACTTCACAGATATCCGTCAGTTTAACCTCATGTTCAAAACCTTCCAGGGTGTTACGGATGATGCAAAAAATATGATTTATCTCCGTCCCGAAACAGCACAGGGTATCTTCGTAAACTTCAAAAACGTACAGAGAACCACAAGAAAGAAGCTCCCCTTCGGTATCGGTCAGATTGGTAAATCCTTCCGTAACGAAATCACACCCGGTAACTTTACCTTCCGTACCAGAGAATTTGAACAGATGGAGCTGGAATTTTTCTGTGAACCCGGTTCCGATTTGGAATGGCTGGATTATTGGAGAACCTATTGTAAGAATTTCCTGCTGAGCCTGAACATGACAGAGAATGCAATCCGCCTGAGAGATCACTCTCCCGAGGAGCTGTCTCATTACAGCAAGGGTACAACAGATATCGAATATAAATTCCCGTTCGGCTGGGGTGAGCTGTGGGGCATTGCGGATAGAACCGATTATGACCTCTCCTGCCACCAGAACACAAGCGGCGAGGATATGAGCTACTATGATCAGGCAAAGAACGAAAAATATGTGCCCTATTGCATTGAACCCTCCGTTGGTGCGGATCGTGTCACATTGGCATTTTTGTGCGATGCGTATAACGAAGAGGAGGTTGGCGAAGGCGATGTAAGAACCGTCCTGAAATTCCATCCCGCATTGGCACCCATCAAGGCAGCAGTTCTGCCTCTGAGCAAAAAGCTGAGTGAGCAGGCAACAGAGGTTTATGCCGCTCTGGCAAAGGAATTTAACTGCGATTATGATGATGCAGGCTCCATCGGTAAGCGTTACAGAAGACAGGATGAGGTTGGTACACCCTTCTGCATTACCTATGACTTCGATTCCGTTGAGGATCACTGCGTAACCGTTCGTGACAGAGATACCATGGAACAGGTAAGAATGCCCATCGCAGAGCTGGTTCCCTATCTGAAAGAAAAAATGGAGTTTTAAGCCATGAAACCATTTGAAGGCTTTTCGGCAGAAACAATAGATTTCCTTTGGGAGCTGCGGATGAATAACAGCAGAGCGTGGATGGAGCAAAATCGGGATCGCTATCAGCGTGTGCTGAAGGCACCCTTTGATGCACTGGCAGAGGCATTGGCGGCAGAAAGTCCCTCCTTTGGCGGCAGGCAAATGAAATGCTCCGTCTCCCGTATCAATCGGGATATCCGCTTTTCCAAGGATAAAAGCCCCTATCGTGCTTGTCGTTGGGTGGTGCTGTATGATGCGGCACTGCATGGGACGGAGTGGAAAACCCGTCCCTCCTTCTTCTTTGAATTAAGCCCGGAGGGCTATACCTATGGCTTGGGCTTGTGGTGTGCGCCGCCCGCCTTTCTTGCGGCATATCGTAAGAAAATCGAAGGCAACCCGGCGGCGTTGGAACGCCTTGCCAAAAGGGTGCAAAAGGATGCCTCCTTCCGCTTGGAAGGAGAGAGCTATAAAAGAATTAAGAATGAAACGCTTTCCCCGCTTTTGCAGGAGTGGTATTCTAAAAAGGAGCTGCTTTTGGCGGCACATGGCGGCATGGAGGATATCCTCTTTTCCCATGAATTACCACAGTTCCTCGCAGAGGGATGGGGCAGGCTCAAAAATTTCTATGCTTTTCTGGATGCCATTGAAGCGAAATAAAAAGGAGTGGATTTAGGATGAAGAGAAATACGGTAAAAAGAAACATAAGCCTTGCTTTAGGTGCAGCGCTGCTTTTCAATGCAGTGCCTGTCTATGCGGCGGATGCTGTTACAGTAAACCTGAACGGCAGTCAGATGGAGTTTGATGTAAATCCCGTGATTGAAAACAGCAGAACCCTTGTGCCGTTCAGAAAGATTTTTGAAGCACTGGATTGTGCCGTTTCCTATACGAAG
>NZ_CAKQVD010000044.1 GCF_934277605.1 uncultured Anaerotignum sp. | reverse complement strand
ATGATTGATGAAACCTATATCGAGTTTTCCGATATCCTGCCCGAAATCTGCTCCATCCCTCTGGTCAAGGAGTTTGATAATCTGTTTGTCATCCGCGGCACCTCCAAGTTCTTCGCCGCCCCCGGCATCCGTCTGGGCTATGGCATTTCCTCTAATCAGGCATTCCTAGAGCGCTTCAAAACAAACACAAACCCTTGGAGCGTAAACAGCCTTGCGGATTTTGTCGGTCAGCATATCTTTACGGATTTTGATTTCCACAAAAAAACACAGGCATTGGTTTCCGCAGAAAGAAAAAAGGCCTTCGCAGAGCTTTCCACATGGAAAAACATCAAGGCCTATCCCTCCGAGGCAAACTTCATCCTCCTGAAATTAAAGACAGACCGCATTACTGCGCATGAATTGTTTGAAAAATGTATTCAGAAAAAAATGCTCATTCGTGATGCGTCCTCCTTCACCTTCTTGGATGAAAGCTATCTGCGTTTTTGCATCCTCGCCCCTGCACAAAATGCTGCCCTTCTGGCAGAATTGAAAAAATGGGTGGAGGCCTAATGCAAAAAAGGCGCTTCATCAGCACCGTAAAAAATTGCTAACGTAAACCTTCCTTCCCTTGCACATATTATCCCCAAACAACGCTGTTTGAGGTGATTTATTTATGAAGGAATCCATCAGCCGCAAAGACCTTTGCGGCTATTTATCTCTTTTGCGCAGTCAAATTCATACGGTGTTTCCCGCACCCAATGTGATTTTTCTCAACAGCCATGCCCTCTATCAATATCTGGCAAGGCAGAGCTGCGGCAAGGCAACCGTTGGGGAAATTCTGCAAAAAATCGAACCCTGTATCCCTCTTGCCATCACAGAGAAAAGCTTTTCGCTCTTTCTTTCTGCCTGCACACAGCCACGGGCAGAGCGCACCCGTCAATTTCTGGAAAGCAGTAAGGCGGATTTTCTGCTTTTGCTGCAGCAAACAGCGGCGCATGAGGAGCAATGGCAGGCATTGATTGCCCTCTGTGAAAAACTGCGGCAAAAAAACACGCACCAAATCTGAAAGGCGGTATCCCCATGGAAGAAAGACCTTATCGCAGCTTAAATGAATACTATCGCAGCATTTTCGGGCGCAAAACGGCGAAAATCTCTCTCGATGGCGGCTTTACCTGTCCCAATCGGGATGGCACCTGCGGCACAAGGGGCTGTCTGTTCTGCAGTGCCGGCGGCAGTGGGGATTTTGCGGAAAACGCCGCCCTCTCCATCACGGAGCAAATCGAAAACGGAAAGGCGCAGACGGCAAAAAAATGGAAAGGCCCCGCCTATATTGCCTATTTCCAAGCCTTCACCAACACCTATGCACCCGTTGAGGAGCTGCGGCAAAAATATAACGAGGCACTCGCCTGCCCCGATGTTGCGGGTATCTCCATTGCCACCCGTGCCGATTGTCTGCCCGAGGAGGTGCTGTCCCTGCTTGCAGAGCTGAACCAAAAAACAAGGCTTTGGGTGGAGCTTGGCTTGCAGACGGCGGATGAAGCCTCTGCCGCCTTCATTCGTCGGGGCTATCCGCTTTCCGTGTTCACGCAGGCGGTCAATGCCTTGGCAGAGCGTGGGATTCCCGTTGTCGTGCATATCATATTGGGGCTGCCCGGCGAAACCAAGGAAACACTCGCCCAAACGATTGCCTATCTCAACACCCTCCCCATACAGGGTGTCAAGCTGCAGCTTTTGCATGTCCCTTCCGATAGCGACTTGGCGGAGCTGTATCACGCCGGTCAATATACCCCCTTGGAAAAGGAGGAATATATTGCTCTTGTCGCAGATTGCATTGCACATCTGAGAGAGGATATCGTTGTGCATCGGCTGACAGGCGATGGCGATAAAAACACACTGCTCGCACCTCTTTGGAGCCTCAATAAGCGGGATGTCCTCAATGCACTGCATAAACATCTGAAGGAAAACCACATTCGGCAGGGAATGTCCTACAAAAACGTGCCTGCGGTTATTTACAACAAAACAGAAAATGTGCTATGATAATAGATAGAGCAATCAACACGAAGGGAGGGTATGTCCATGCAGTATTCCACCAAAAAGCTGGTCGAGCATAAGCTGATTATTCTGCACCTGCTGCAAAAAATGGGGATTTCTCTTTCCACCAGTGAAATTTGTCAGTTCCTGCTGAAAAATAACTATATGGACTATTTCTCCGTACAGCAATATTTGGCAGAGCTGGAGGATGCGGGCTGGCTGGAAAAAACCCATGAGCAGAATAACACCCGCTACACCTTGACGAATGACGGCGAGGAGGTCATCAATTATTTCATCAACCGCATTTCCGATGAGGTAAAAAACGAAATCAACATCTATGCGCACGAAAACAGAAAGCGGATTCGTGCGGAATATGCCGTCACAGCCAACTATTTCCCCGAAATGAATGGGGACTATCTCGTAAAATGCGGCCTTTGCGATGATTACGGCGCAACGCTTATGGAAATCAGCGTTTCCGTTGTCTCCAAAAAGCAGGCGCAGCTCGTCTGCCGCAACTGGCGCAAAAACGTCAACAGCTATTATCGTGAATTTCTTTCCTCTCTGGCAACGGAGGAAAGCGAAAATCCCCCCGATCCAAACAAACCGCATACATAAAAACGACCTATCCTCTTTTCCAGAATAGGTCGTTTTTTTGTGCCTTCCGTTTGCAATTGTTATCTGTGATAATCACATCTCTGGCATTGTGTCATCTGATTCTCCGCATCCTCCTTGTAATAAATGTCTGACCATTGGCAAATGCTTTGCAAAATCGGTACAACCGAGCCGCCCTTTTCCGTCAGAGAATATTCCACTCTGGGCGGAATTTCATCATAGGATTTTCGGTCAACCATGCCGTCTGCAATCAAATCCTTTAGGGTTGCGGCAAGCACCGCATCGGTTATGTTATACATCTCCTTTCGGATTTCACTGTAACGCAGCGTATCCTTTGCAGACAGCACGCAGATAATTCTTGATTTCCATTTGCCGCCGAATAGCGTCAGGCCATATTCCAAGGGACACCTGATGTCCTCCTCCAGCTTCTTCTTATATTTTGCCATCGTATCCTCAACCCTTTTTTCCTTCTATTATAGCCTGCGGACACTTCTTTTGAAAGCCACTATGAAATTTATGAGCGGTTTTTTCGCAAATTTCCTCAAATTTCCTTTTTGTTCTCTGCGCCGGGTGTGGTCACAATCACCCTTTCGGGAGAAATAATGAGTGCGCCCTTTGCGGTTGCCGCACCGTTGAACATCTTTTCCACCATCGTCTTGAAGGTGCTTACCACCTCACCCTCTGTCACATATTCCGCCCTGCCTTTAATCTGATAGCCCTCCAATGTCTTTGCTTCATAAGCGGAAATGGCGATTCTGCCGTTGTTTTCTTTGATGTTCTTCAATGTTGTTTCCAAAAAAACATCTCCCACAACCAGCTTGCCCTCCGCCGTAACATCCTTGAATGCAACAGGCACCACATTCGGCTCCCCGTCTGCGCAGGTTGCCAAATCCCACATACCTTTTTTGAGTACTCTTACAACTGCTTCGTTTAACATGATAATCCCTCCGTTTTTAAAAAAATTCTTGTTTTTTCCGATGCACTCATATTAGCCGATTTGCTCATAAAACGGAAGATATTAGGAAATTTATAAGTCACTATGAAATTTCTGAGCCTGCATATTTTTGCAAAAAAATCTTAACACTTTCTTTCTGGATTCCTGCCGCCAAAGCGTGTATACTGTGTCAGGCAACAAAAAGAAACGCTTTTATTTTTTATTCAGAAAGGAACTTTATTATGAACACAACAAAAAACTGGGTGATGCGTCACCTTCCCTATATCGGCACAGCCGTCCTGCTTTGCGGCATTTTCTGCCTGATTGCAAAGGCACTTTCCCCCGAATATCTGGATGCGCAGGGCTATCTGCATGAAAACTTCTTCCTGCTGCCTATCAGCTTTGCGCTTCTGCTTGCCGCAGTCCTGCTGTTCCTTGGGGCAGGGATTCATTTCCTGAAAAACAGATTCTCCAGATAAAGCAAAAACCCCTCTCCGTATGTATTCGCATACCAAGAGGGGTTCCTTTTTCCCTTATTTTCTGTTTCTTGCCTCCAAGCGATAAATCGGCATCCCACGGGAAGAAAATTTTTCCTCATATTCCGTCATAATATTGCCCTCATACTCACTGTTATGCAAATCTAAGCTGATGTTGGAAAGCTTCCAATCCTCCGCACAAAATTCATTCAAGGAAAACTCAAACAAACCTCTGTTGTCCGTCTTAAAGAAAATCTCCGCATTTTCGCCCATCATGCGACGGTATTCCCGCAAAAAGCCACGATAGGTCAGGCGGCGCTTATAGGTGCGCTTTTTCGGCCAAGGATCGCTGAAATTCAAATATAATCTTTGAAATTCGCCTACCTCAAACAAATCGGATAAATTGCTTGCATTATCCCAAACAAACGCCAGATTCGGCAGCTCCTCATCGGCACGCCTTGCCGCCATGGCCACAACCGTCTCCTGCCGTTCAATGCCGATAAAGTTCACATCGGGATAGGCCTGTGCATTTTTGCGCAAAAAGCCGCCCTTGCCGCAGCCAATCTCCACATAAATCGGGTGGTCATTCCCGAAGTATTCCTTCCATTTGCCTTTTTTTTCGGGGGCATCATTGATGACCAAGGTATTATCCAATAATTCTTGGGCCGCCCATGGTTTCTTTCTGACTCTCATGTAGCTGTTCCTTTCATGCTAAAAAAAATTCTGAAAATAATAGAATGAGTATACACGAAACGCCCCACTTTTTCAACCTTCCTGCTCCAAAAAAGCCATCCAATAGCCCCAATCCGCTTCCACACGGCGAAATTCCCGAAACCCGAAGCTCTGCGCCTCCCTCTCCTCCGCCTCGGAATATTCCCCCGGCAAGCCAAGCCAATATCCGTTTTCCGCCTGCCGCAAAATCAAATGATGATACCGCTGATATGGCAGCAAAAAGAAAAACTCCTTCTGCCACCGCAAAGGCACCTGCGAAAGCAGTGTCAGCTCCTCCAAAAAAAGACATTTCCAAGGCACGCCGTCCCTAAAAGGCTCCATCTCCCGATTCTGTCCGAAGCTGTCCGCCTTCTGTCCGCTTTTGTCCGAATTTCCGTCCGAAAAATCCGCATTTTCCTCTGCCTGCGGTGTCTGCTTCGGCTCTCCTGCCGCATGGATGGTGTCCGTTTCCGCCGCCGTCAAAACCCCCGTTTCCTCCAAATGCTCCAATTCCTGCCGAAATTTTGCCAATAGCCCCTGAAAGCTCCCATGATAGCCCATCGGCTGTGGCTCGGTCTGCTTCGGCGGCTCGGTCTGCTTCGGTTGCTCGGTCTGTTTCGGTTGCTCGGCTTGCTTCGGCTGCTCGGCCTGCTTCGGTTGCTCGGCCTGCTTCGGTTGCTCGGTCTGCTTCGGTTGCTCGGTCTGCTTCGGCGGCTCTGCCTTCTGCTTCTGCCTCGGCCGCAGGATTGCCCTCCAATCCCTTTTCTCCCCGAAATATGCCGTCAGCGGCGCAGAATAGCCGCCTGTTCCGTCCTCTGCCAACAGCACCACCGTATGCAAATCCTCAGCTGTGGTGCCGCCGCCAAGGGCATCGGGGTTAAACTCCCATTGCAGCGCACATTGCCCCTCCTGCCCTTCGGGGTGCAGCTCTCCGCAAAACAGGCTCTCCTCCCCTGCCAAGGCATAAACCGTATAGCAAAGCGGACGCAAGCCCTGCACCGTCAGCATCAGCCTGCCCACACCGTTTTTCAATTCCATGATACAGCTTCCCCACGGCATCCTTCTGCCAATGGCATAGCCCGCTGTCTCCTGCCGCAGCATCAGGAATACCTTGTCATATCGTCTGTTATACATACCCTTCCTCCTCTGCTTGTCTGCTCATAGACATCACTGTTACAGGATATGCAAACGGCAAAAAAAAAGAACCTTGCTTTGAAAATCAAGGCTCCTTCGGGATTCCGTATAACGAAAGAGAGGTGTTCTTATATGCCCGCTCCTCACTGATATCTCGCCCAAACCACGCAGGTGCGGCAAAGGCCTCCGCCGCCGCCAAGGAAGGAAATTCCACCTCGGTTGTCATCAGCCCCCGCAGCTCTCCCTCGTATAGATCGACCTCAGCAGTCAGCCCATCCGCAAGCGGCACAAGGTAACGCTTTTTGCAAACAGGCGTCCCCTCCGTTTTGGACTGCAATCTGTCATATTCCGCTTTGGTAAGGGGCAGCTCAAATTCCTCTCTCGCCAAATGCCCCTTTCCCTTTACCGTCAGGATATAGTCCGCATTGCTTTGCCGAATACGGATGGTCGGCGAAAAAGAAAGATATGCCTGCGTAATCTGCTTGCAGGGATATGCCGTAATATCAAAGGGAAGTGCCTTCGTTAAAAATTTTCGTTCAATTTCCATAGTATATTCCTTTCTTTTTCTCATTGGGGATTAACTGCATCTGCGATGCGCTCCACTGCACCGCCGACAAAGCTGATGACTCTTTGGTCAATGACTGCGCCTTCTGCCGATACGGTCACAACGGCAAGCCCAAACTGGTTCTTCTGACTATCGGTAGTTTCACCGGACAGGGTCTGCCACTGCACAGAGATATCCTCTTTTGTGATTTCTGCATCGGTTTCAACTTCATACTGCATATCCTTGCTGAATGCGGAATTGGAATGGGAAATGACCAGAAGTCTGCCGCTCTCCCGATACACCTTGACGGTGTAATAAACCAAATCCGCCTCATTTTCCACATATTTTTCATTCGGGGAAATTGTGTTTTCGTAAAGCAGATTTGCTTCCAAATCGGTTTTCGTGTCATTGTCGGCTTTGTCGTTCCGTCCGCCGCAGCCGACAAGCAGATAGGCAAAAATCAAAAAAATGCCAATCCATTTTTTCATGGTGCTTTCTCCTCCTGTTCCTTCAAATGTGTCACGGATATTTTTATTATACCATGTTTGCAGGGGAAGAGAGCAGCTGCGAAGCAGATATTTTCTTCCGCAAGGCATGGTATGAGCAGGCTATGCCTGCGAATTGTAGAATTTGCTGTGAAAACAGCAGATAGACGCTGTAAGCGGCTAACCCACGGACAAGACCGTGGGTATTATGCCATATTCGTTAAAAATTTCCGTTCAATTTCCATGGCTGCTCCTTTCTGTCGGTTGCCTTGTCTCCTATCCGCTATAATATCAATCAATCCTCCAACAGCTGCTTCAACAGCGTTCTCCTGTGGTTGATAAACATCTCTGTTACCCGATAGCTATCTGTTTCCTCATAGGCACAGGGATGGATTCTACCGTTATCGAAGCAAAGAATTTGGGCATCGGGAAGCCCCAGCAGGATTGGCGAATGTGTCACAATGATAAACTGTGCCCCTGCCTTTGCATAGCAATCGATTTCTGCCAGAAGTGTCAGCTGTCTTTGCGGCGACAATGCCGCCTCCGGTTCATCGAACAGATACAGCCCTTCTGCACCAACCACATCCTGTGCCAATGCCAGAAAGCTTTCCCCGTGGGATTGTTTATGATAGCCTGCGGAGGTGTGTCCTCCATCCGCATATTCCTCCTCCTGCGTGGCAACATTATAAAAACTTTCCGCCCTTAAAAAATAGCCGAATTTTTCTCGCCGCACGCCCTTTACCACACGGATAGCTTCCCATAATTCCGAATGGGTATCACAGGTGGAAAAGGCATAATTCTTCGTGCCGCCCTCCGGATTAAAGCCATGTGCAACGGCAATCGCCTCCAGCAATGTAGATTTGCCGCTCCCGTTTTCCCCCACAAAGAAGGTCACAGGATGAGAAAGCACAATCTCCTCCACCCCCTGTAACGCCTTGATTCCTCTAAGATAGCTGTTTGTGCTTATTTTTTCCCAATCAAATGTGATACTGCGTATAAATTGGTTGTTCATGCGCCACACTCCATTCCGCTCGCTTACGATTCCTTTTTTAATTATACCATAAGAAAGCGGCATGAGTTGAAAAAACAAGGCGTTTCCTGTAAAATAAATGAATAAGCAAAGAAAACAAGGAGGGATTCCCCATGAAAAAGGTATATGTATTTCTGGCAGAGGGCTTTGAGGAAATGGAGGCAGTGACACCGATTGACCTGCTGCGCCGTGCGGGCGTGGATGCCAAGCTCGTTTCCGTTACGGGAAGCAAGGCAGTCACAGGGGCGCATGGCGTGACCTATCAGGCAGATTTGCTGTTTGAGGAAATCGAACCCGATGCCGATATGCTCGTTCTGCCCGGCGGCATGCCCGGCACCACTCATTTGCAGGCACACAAAGGACTGGCAGAGCTTTTGTTGGCACAGCACGCCGCACACAAGTGGGTTTGCGCCATCTGCGCCGCACCCATGGTTTTGGGCAGCCTTGGCATTTTGCAGGGCAAGCACGCAACCATCTATCCCGGCATGGAGGCACACCTGAAGGGTGCCGCACCGCTTGCAGATGAGGTTGTGATTGACGGCAGCATTGTGACCTCCCGCGCGCCCGGCACTGCCATCCCCTTTGCCTTAACACTGGTACGGCTTTTGACGGATGAACAAACAGCCGCCGCCCTTACGGATGATATTGTGTTTCGCAAAGCATGATTTGAGAAAATAGTGCAGGCAGCTCCTTCTCCTTGCAGGAGGAAAGCCCTGCTTTTTCTGCCGCAGCCGCCACAGCGGAAAGGGGCAAGCCGAAAATATAGGCAACCGTTTGCGGTGTATATTCCTGCGGCAGACCGCAAAGAACGGCTCTTTGGAGCATTTTGCCAAGCGGCAGCTCGCTTTCCTGCAGCAAACGGAAAAACACGCCTCTTGTGATGCAGGCAAGCTGCTCCGCCCGCATACGCTCTGCCAATGCCGCAACGGAAAGCCCCAGCACCGCCGCCACAGCGGCCTGCGTATAGGGCGGCTCCTCCGTTTTCAAAAATAAATCTATCATTTCTATCTGCGGCTGCAGCTTCCGCCGATAATAATCCAAAAAAGTTCGCATACTGCTTCCCCCTTGCACAGTTTTTCCCCATTGTAACAGGGAAACGGCTGCCATGTATAGCGGGAAGTGATGGAAGGAAGGCGTATCTATGAATGCCATTCAAAAATATTTCAGATACAGACAAAGCCTCATCGACCAATATGCCAAGGGGGATATGACCAAGCGGGAATATCTCCGGCGCAATTATGAGGCGGTGGTTTATGGGGATATCGGGCCGTTTCGCAACATGGATACGGTAGAAAAGGCTCTTTTTAACTACCAATACTATAACGCACTGGCGAAGGAAAACAAGACCATCAGCACCACAAGAGATATGGAGTATGAGCTGAAACGGGATTATCTGGAAAAAAGCAATTATTATTACAGCAAAAAGGACAAGGCAACCCTGACTGCACTCAGAATGTTGGATTTTCAAGGTGTTGTGGCATATTTCGTGAAGGTACGCAGTAAATATCTGAAGGGACGGCTGTTTGAAATTGTCATTGCCGAGGAGGATATCATTCTGCACTCCACCAGTCCGCTGATTTTGAAATGTCTGCGGGAGGAGGGTGTTTTTCAGGAGGAAAGCCGAAAATCTCTGATTGATGACTATGTCAATCACAGATATTAAACACACTAAAAAAAGAGCCTGCTACGGCTCTTTTTGTTTGACTCTCGTTTTAGAATAACCCGACCTTCGAGAGATATTTATCAATCAATTCCAGCTTTGCCTCTGTGGAATAGCCCATCTTCTTGCTGATGAAGGAGCAAAGCAGCTCCATCGTAAACAGCACGCCGACATAGGAGTTAAAGAAGGTATTGCTATCCACGCTGACCGTCAAAATCTGTGTTGCATACTGCGCCAGAGGGGCGCTTGCCTTATCGGTAATCAAAATGACCTTTGCCCCCGCATCATACGCCATCTGCGCCGCCAAGAAGTCCATCTCGGAATAGCGGGGAAAGCTGACCGCAATGATGCAATCGTTTTCCGTAATATCGCAAAGATGGTCAATCACATTCAGGGCAGGATGTGAAGTTTCATAAACATCCGGCAGCAAATGCTTGAGCAAAAGCAGCAGCATATCCCCAATGCAGCTATTGGCACGAGAGGTCACAATGAACTTCCGCTTACTGCCGGCAATCAGCCCTGCCGCCCGTTCAAAATCAATGGTATCGTTTCGGTTGATGCAGGATTTCAAGTTTTGCATAACATTGGAAAAATAGCTTTCCACAATATCGCTTTCATCCAGCTTGGAAATGCTCAGCCGCAAACGCTCCGAGGGAATGGTGATATTCTCGGAAACGCTGTTCATCCGCTCGGTATACGCCTTTCGCAGGGTTCTCTGAAATTCCATAAAGCCGCTGTAGCCAAGGGTTCTGGTAAAGCGGATTACAGAGGAATCACTGACCTGAATCCGTTTCGCAATCTCCGTTGAGGTAATGAAACACGCCTCCGCAAAGTTATCCAATATAAAATCTGCAATCAATTTTTCTTTTTTTGTCAGCTTCACGCCCATCAACTGCGCCCGCAAGCCCTCTGTCATACCTCTCACCTTCTTGTTCGATATTTCTTTCGGAAAAACGAAACGGTTTCCCTTGTTCCTTATTGAAACATAATCAACAGTGTTTTTCAAGAAAGAAACGAAAAATCAAGCAAATATCTGAAAAAAATACAATGCAAGGGCAAAATCCGAAAAAAAATCCAACGAAAATCAGAAACTTTTGAAATTAAGAAATTCTTTATTGTTCCTATTCTCTCCTTCATGTATAATATATTGGTTATCAAACCGCATTTTTGATGAAATAGCAAGCATTAGGAGGAGATTGATTTGGCGGAAACCTTAGCAACATGGTTTGTAGAGCATTTATCCGGCAGTATTTCCAGAGAAATGATTGTGTTTATCGTTTCCCTGCTGCCTATTTTGGAGCTGCGCGGCGGCATTATCGCCGGCTTTGCAATGGGCATGGATTGGCTGCCCACCTTTTTGATTGCATATATCGGGAACCTTTTGCCGATTCCCTTTATCCTGTTATTCATTCGCTTCATCTTTCGGGTGCTGAAAAAAACACCCCTGCGCCGCATGGTAGAATGGTGTGAGCGAAAGGCAGATGCCAAGAGCGACAAAATCAGAAAATATGCCTATTGGGGCGTTTATCTTTTCGTTGCCCTGCCCCTGCCGGGAACAGGTGCATGGATGGGGGCGCTCATCAGTGCGCTTTTGAACATGGACCCCAAAAAGACCTTCCCCGTCATTATGGTTGGTGTGCTGACGGCAGGCATTATCGTTTCGGTGCTGAGCTTCGGTGTGCTTGGCAATATCATCTGAAAAAGGAGGAAAACATGGCAGAAAGAATTTCAACCCCCGGCAGAACGAAAGAAATCATTGAGGCAAACCGCTTTGCCTTTAAGAAAAACTTTGGTCAAAATTTCTTGATTGATTCCAATATTCTGGACAATATTGCCGCCTGCGCCAATGTCACAAAGGAGGACTGCGTGCTGGAAATCGGCCCCGGCATCGGCTCCTTGACACAGGTTTTAGCAGAAAATGCAAGACAGGTGGTGGCGGTGGAAATCGACAGCACCCTCATTCCCATTCTCCGACAGACCTTGGGCGAATATGACAACATTGAAATTTTGAATCAGGATATTTTGAAAACGGATATTGATGCAATCATCCAAGAAAAAAATAACGGCAGACCGATTAAGGTGGTTGCCAACCTGCCCTATTACATCACTACGCCGATTATCATGGACCTTTTGGAAAATGAGCGCCATGTGGACAGCATTACCGTTATGGTGCAAAAGGAAGTGGCAGAGCGTATGCAGGCAGGCCCGAAGGAAAAGGAATACGGTGCGCTTTCCGTTGCGGTGCAGTATTACTGCGATGCAAAGCTGGATATGATTGTGCAGCCGGCGTGCTTTATGCCTCGCCCCAAGGTAGCCTCTGCGGTGATTACGCTAAAGGTGCTGCCGGAACGAAAGGTTAAAACGGCAGATGAAGCCCTTTTCTTCCACATTGTGAAATGCGCCTTCGGGCAACGCAGAAAAACCCTGATGAACTGCCTGTTTAATCTGGGAAATCTGGGCTTTTCCAAGGAGGAGCTAACAGAAATTCTGGAGGAGCTGAGCTGGGATGCCCGTATCCGCGGCGAAGCCTTGGGCTTGGAGGAATTTGCCGCACTGACCGATAAAATCGTACAAAGAAAAACAGAAAAACACGCTTAAGCAGTGCTTGCCTCATCCGTTTCGGATGGGGCTTTTTTTCAAAAACCGCCGCCTTTCCCGTGAAAATTCTTTCGCCTTTTCCTCGCTTTTATGCTATTTTACACCAATTCGACAAGCATCTTTCGACGGCATTTGCCAGCCTTTTCAAAGGAATCCGAGAAAAAGCAAAAATCCTTGGTTTTCCTTGTCATTTCAGGCTTTTTTTGTCCTACGAAATTTCTTGTCGGCGGAAATTTTCTATACTATAATCAACGCAAAAGCAAGGAAGTTCTGCATAAACATTCACGAAGCTACAACAGGAGGGATTATTTTGAATCAAACTACAATAAAAGTGCTTTTGGCAGATGATAATAAGGATTTTTGCGACATCATCGTCGATCATTTGAATAAACAGGAAGATATTACAGTGGTGGCGGTTGCAATGGACGGCATTGATGCCATGAACAAAATCAGAGACACACAGCCCGATGTTGCCATCATTGACGGCATTATGCCCCGCTTGGACGGCTTGGGCGTTCTGGAACGGCTGCAAAAGCTGGAGGAGGAAAGCCGCCCGATTACGATTCTGCTTTCTGCCCTCAGTCAAGATAAGGTGGTGCAAAAGGCCTTGGATTTGGGTGCCGGCTATTACATGGTAAAGCCCTTTGACATGGATGCACTGACACAGCGGATTCGCCAGCTCATGCAGGAGCAAAAGCCCCTCCTGAAGCCTGCCTCTCCCATTACAGCCAACACCGCCGCCTATGATTTGGAAACAAAGGTGACCAACATTCTGCATGAAATCGGCGTGCCTGCACACATTCGTGGCTATCACTATATGCGGGAGGCCATTATTATGAGCGTCAACGATATGGATGTGCTGAATTATATCACAAAGGAGCTGTATCCCTCCATCGCAAAGAAATGCAACACCACACCAAGCCGTGTGGAGCGTGCCATCCGCCATGCGATTGAGGTGGCATGGAATCGGGGCAAGGTGGATGCCATTGATGCCCTGTTCGGCTACACCATCAATAACCATAAGGGCAAGCCCACCAATTCGGAATTTATTGCATTGATTGCCGATAGACTGCGGCTGGAGATGAAGGCAAGCTGACCTCCGCCCCTTGCGGCAACCGCCCCACACAAAAAGGCACAGCATGAAAAACATCATGCCATGCCTTTTTTTATTTCTCCAATGCCTCCATTGCGGCAAAAAACATATCAAAGGGATCATCCCATCCATCCAAGGGCTGTACGGCACTGCCGTTACAGCTGCGGAACAGGTTGCAGAAAAATTCCTCCTGCTCAGAGAACAGCCCGCCGACTGTCAGTGGAAAGCCCTCTGCCGTACAAAGCTCGCACAGTGCCAAGGCAGGATCCTTTGCCTCCTTCACAGCCCAGATACGTTTGCGCAGCTCCATGTCCTCTCTTGCCTTTTGCAGCAGACGATATAATTGCTCATTCATACGAATCCCCCATTTCTCTTTTGTTTATGATAGCTTAAGTATAGCACTAATTTTTTTTGATGAAAATATTTTTTCAAAAAAAGATGCCGACAAGCGTTGCAAGCAGATGCACCGCAATGCAAAGCACCGTTCCGACCAAGGTGGGCAGAAGAAAGCTGATCCCCGTCCAAAGCCAACTGCCCGTTTCCTTTCGTATCGTCAAGAGCGTGGTGGCACAGGGAAAATGGTTGAGCGAAAAAAGCACCATGCAGACCGCCGTTACCCATGTCCAGCCGTTTGCGGCAAGGATGGCCCCTGCCTGCGCAATGCCCTCTGCCTCCACCAGCATACCGCTTTGGCTATACACCATCAGCAAAATGGGAATCACGATTTCATTGGCGGGAATCCCCAGCAAAAACGCCATCAGAATCACGCCCGAAAGCCCCATGCACGCACCCAGCGGCTCTAACAGCGTTGCCATGCCGTAAAGCAGGGTATGCCCTCCCACCGTCACATTTTGGCAAAGCCAAATCACAACACCGGCAGGGATGGCAACCGTAACCGCTCTGGCAAGAACAAAAATGGTACGATCCAGCACACTGCGGACAATGACATCCGAAAGCTTAGGGCGGCGATAGGGCGGCAGCTCCAGCACAAAGGCGGACGGCACCCCCCGCAGCAGTGTTTTGCTGAGCAAAAAGGAAACAGCAAGTGTGATGCCGACTGCAAGCAGAATCAGCAGAAAAACAAAGCCGCCTGCGGCAAACGGATTGCCCCTTGCAAAGAAAAAGCCGCAAAGCAAAATCAGTGTCGGAAAGCGTCCGTTGCATGGCACAAAGCAGTTCGTCAGTATGGCAATCAGCCGCTCCCTTGGGGATTCAATGATGCGGCAGGCCGTTACCCCTGCGGCATTGCAGCCAAAGCCCATGCACATCGTCAATGCCTGCTTTCCATGTGCTCCCGCCTTTTGAAACAAGCCATCCAGATTGAAGGCAATCCGTGGCAGCAAGCCGAAATCCTCTAACAATGTAAACAACGGGAAAAAAATCGCCATCGGCGGCAGCATAACCGCCACCACCCAGCTTACCGTCAGCCAAACGCCATCCAGCAGCAGTCCCTGCAGCCAAAGGGGTGCTTGCAGTGCCAGCAAGCCGTTTCGCATCACAGCACCACATTGATGGAACTGCCGCATGAGAAAATCGGACGGCACATTCGCCCCTGCAACCGTAATCCAAAACACGCCGCCCAACAAAAGCAGCATGAAGGGTATCCCCGTTTTTGCGGAAAGCAGAATTTGATCCAAGCGATCGGTGCGGCTATCCCCCTCCGCCTGCCTCTGCACAACCGCAGCACAAATCTCCTTCGCACGCTCCAAAAATGCCAAGGAACGATTTTCCTGAAATTCCGCAGAATGATAGCCACGCTCCGTTTCGGGGGCAAATGCCTCCCAATCAATGCCCTTGGGGTGTATCTGCCTGCGTCCCTCCGCCACCTCCGGCAGCAGCTCCTTCAATGCGGACAGCCCCACCCCCTGCCTTGCCGCCATTTTGATAACAGGCACCCCCGTCATGCGCTCCAAGCCTGCGCAATCTATGGAAATGCCCTTCTTCTCTGCCTCATCCGTCAAATTCAAGCAAAAAATGACATTCTCCGTCAGCTCCATAATTTGCAGCCCCAAGGGCAGATTCCGCTCCAAAGAGGTCGCATCCAGAATGACAAGCACAATATCCGGCTGCTCATAACAGATAAAATCCTTGGCGGCACGCTCCTCCGCAAGCTCGGAAAACAGGGAATAAATCCCCGGCAGGTCATACAGCTTTGCCTGCCATGCGCCCAAGGAAACCGTCCCCACCGCATTGCCGACGGTTTTCCCCGCCCAGTTGCCCGTATGCTGCTTTAGGCCCGTCAAGGCATTGAAAACCGTGCTTTTGCCTGTGTTGGGATTGCCTGCCAAAGCAATACGCAGGCTTTTTTTCTCAGCCATTTGGCATCCCCTCCTCCACCAAAATGCGAGCGGCATCCGCATTGCGCAGGGCAATCAGCGTATCCTTCACCCGATACACCCGTGTGCCGCCGCCCGCACATTCATACAGCGGCAAAACACGACTGCCTCGGAAAAATCCCAAATCAAACAGGCGCAAACGCCCCTCTCCCCGTATCTCCCGCACAAAGCAGGGCTGCCTTACGGGAATTTCTGTCATTTTTTTTGACATAGCCATTCCTCCCTCAGCCATTTGCTATATGCAATATATCCAAGAGGGACGGTTTAGGTGCTTGTTTTGCTCCAAGGTTAATTGTAAACCAATTGAATTTTTATTGTTGACAATCATTTCTGCCTGTGCTATACTTCCAAAAAAACGGAGGTAAACACTATGTATACAACAACAATGCAGCATAACAAAACACGAGATATTGTCTTTATCGGCATCTTCGCCGCACTCATTGCCATCTGCTCTTGGATTTCCATTCCCACCACAGTTCCCTTTACCCTGCAAACCATGGGTGTCTTTACGGCTGTGGGGCTTTTGGGGGGCAGACGCGGTTCGCTTGCCGTTCTGGTTTATATCCTGCTGGGGCTTGTCGGTCTGCCTGTGTTTGCGGGCTTTTCCGGCGGTGTCGGCGTTCTGTTCGGCACAACCGGCGGCTATATCATCGGCTTTCTGGCATCTGCCCTGCTGATGTGGGGCATGGAGACCGTCTGCGGCAGAGGTAAAATTGTGCTTGCCGTTTCCATGGTGCTTGGTCTGG
>NZ_CAKQVD010000043.1 GCF_934277605.1 uncultured Anaerotignum sp. | reverse complement strand
GCAATTCAGTTTATTCCTTATCTGACATTGGTATATGTGCCGATTATTATGAACATCATCTTTGGCTATTTAGGCATTGGTGTTGTAAAGCTGAAGGATGATAAGCTGGCGGAGCCCTTGACGGTTCCTCCCGTAGCAGAGACTGTAGGAGAATAATGCAAGGGAATAAAAACGATAGAAAACAAAATACATAAACAGCGTTTGAGATGAAAAGAAACCAGAACTGAGCGAGTGGAAAGAAGGCGTGCCTATGAAACGGAAAGATATAAAACATACTGCTTTATTCTCAGCATTTGTGCTAATCAGTATTGCTTTGATTTTCATGGCAGGCCTTTCTTTTCATTTTCCTACAGCGTCTATCCTCATTGTTGTTCTGATTTGGCTTTTCGCAGTTGCGGTCTTCTCCGGAATGAGTGGGCAGGAAATTGAAAATGCCTTTGTCAACGGAGCAAAGAAGGGGATTGCGGCAATTCTACTGTTGCTCTGTGTTGGCGTGATTGTCTCCATGTGGATTCAGAGCGGTATGGTTCCGATGATTATTTATTATGGACTGGGGTTATTTTCCCCCAATATTTTGCTCCTGTGTACCTTTCTGCTCTGCGTGCTGCTGTCTGTTTGCACCGGCTCCTCATGGGGTGCCTGTGGTACCATTGGCATTGCCTGTGTCAGCATTGGGGAGGGCATGGGGATTCCGGCTTATATCACAGCGGGTGCTGCGATTTCCGGTGCAACTGTTGGGGATAAGCTCTCTCCCTTTTCGGATACAACGGTATTCACATCTTATATCACGCATGTGAATATTTACGACCACATTCGTTCCATGATGAAAACAACAATCCCAACCGTGATCCTGACAGTGATTATCTATATTGTCATCGGGCAGCATTTGGAATTGTCTGTTATACAGGATTCCTCCATATCTGAAATGCGAGCGGCTTTGAAGGCGGGCTACACATTCCACTGGGGATTACTCCTGTTGCCGACAGCCATCATTTTAATGAGCATCAAAAAGGTGCCGGCAACCTTATCCCTTCTCTTAGTCGGGCTTTTGGGCGGAGTTCTTTCAATGGGATTGCAGGGAAACAGCATTACGCAGGTAATGGAAGCCGTTTATGGCGGTGTGGACAGTTCTTTGGGAATTGAGCTTTTGGATACAATGCTTTCCAAGGGCGGCTTGATTTCGATGCTGCCAACCGTTTGCATTGTGCTTTTGGCACTGGCAATTGGTGGCTTGATTGGAGAAATGGGGATTTTGGATGTATTGGTTGTCAGCATGAGGGAACGCTTTCAGAGTGAACGGGCGGTTGTTCTGTTTACCATACTTTGCGGCATTGTCATGGTTTTGCTGCTGTCCTCTCTGTATGTATCTGCTGTATTGATTGCAGAGCTGTTTGCAACATACTACGATGAAAAGGGGATCGACCGCAGCATCCTATCCCGAACGATAGAGGAAACCACAACAATTACGACACCGCTCATTCCTTGGCATTCCAGTTATTTATACTACACAAGCCTGTTCCAATTGAATGGGATGCAGTTCATCCCGTATACAGTTTTCTGTTGGCTGAATTTAATCGTAAGTATGGTATTGACCATATTTGGTGAAAAATATTTTTTGAATAGCAAGCATAATGGCAAAAAGGAGGAATTGGTATGTTGAAATTTGCACAGAGAGTCAATTCTATGAAGGGTTCTGCAGCAAGAGCAATGCTGAATATTACAAGAAAACCCGGCGTAATCTCATTTGCGGGCGGTTTGCCTGCACCGGAGCTGTTTCCGGTGGAGGAATATGCGAAGGTAGCACAAAGCGTGATTCAGGATAACGGCAGTGATGCCTTGCAGTATGGGCCTACCTTGGGCTATATCCCTCTTCGTACAAAAATTGCAGAGCGTATGCAAAAATCAGGCGTGCAGACACGGATGGAGGAGGTTATGGTAACCAGTGGTTCTCAGCAGGGCTTGGAATTTATGGCAAAGCTGTTTATTGATCCCGGCGATATTATCGTTTGTGAAAGCCCCAGCTATCTTGGTGCAATGACAGCCTTCAGTTCCTATGAGCCCAGATATATTGATATCCGCACAGATGATGACGGCATGGATATGGAAGAGCTGGAAAAAGCATTATCCTCCAATGATAGAATCAAATTTATCTATGTGATTCCCGATTTCCAGAATCCCTCCGGTAAAACATGGTCGGAGGAACGCCGTATTCGTTTGGTAGAGCTGGCAAATCAATATAATGTTGCCATCCTTGAGGATAACCCTTATGGAGAGCTTCGCTTTGAGGGCGAAATGCTGCCGGCAGTAAAGCATTATGATACAGAAGGCAGAGTTGTATTTTTGGGAACCTTCTCTAAGATTTTCTCTCCCGGCCTGCGTTTGGGCTGGATTAACGCATCTGAGGAAATCATTGATAAATTTAATTTGATTAAGCAGGGCGCAGATTTGCAGTCCAGCACCATTTCTCAGATGGAAATTGTGAAATTTATGGAGATGTATGACCTTGAAAAGCATATTGATAAGATTAAAGAGGTTTATAAAAAGAGAAAAGATTTGATGCTGTCGGAGCTGGAAAAAGAATTTCCTGCAAGCGTAACTTATACTAACCCTAAGGGTGGCTTGTTTGTTTGGGTAACCCTGCCTGATGGTGTCGATGCTGCGGATATTTCTGAAAAAGCCTTGGATGAGAAGGTTGCGTTTATCATTGGTGATGCCTTTTATCCCAATGGCGGCGGCAAAAATCATTTCCGCATGAATTTCTCGAATATGGATGAAGAACGAATCGTAGAGGGGGTTCGCCGTCTGGGTAAGGTTCTTCGTGACGCATTACAGTAAAAAGGGGGAAGGCAGTTGTTTACTTTTGAACATCTCGTGATTATGGAGCCCTCCAATGTTTCATCAAAAATGATGGAGACGCTCAAAAAAACGGCAAAACAGATTACTGCCTATGATACCGTACCAAAGGATGATGCAGAGATTTTGAAGCGTATTCAGGATGCAGATGGGATTTTGATGAGCTACACCAGCAGCATTAGCAGAGAGGTTTTGGAAAATTGCCCGAAGCTGCACTATATCGGACTGTGCTGTAGTCTTTATTCTCCGGAAAGTGCCAATGTTGATATGCAGGCGGCGAAGGAGCTTGGGGTTACTGTGACAGGTGTCAGAGAGTATGGGGACAATGGTGTTGTGGAATTTGTACTATATGAAATCATTGGTCTATTTCATGGATACGCCAACCACATTTTTGAATCCTATGCAAAGGAAATGACAGGAGTCAAAATGGGAATCATCGGTTTGGGGGATACAGGCAGAAAAATAGCACATGCCATGCAGGTGTTGGGTGCAGATGTGTGCTATTACAGCAGAACCAGAAAACCGGAGCAGGAGGCAAGGGGGATTCAATATTTGCCATTGCATGAGCTTTTGACGGAAGCTGAGGTTGTATGTACCTGCTTGAATAAGAATGTTGTTCTCTTGGGTGCAGAGGAATTTGCGGCGTTGGGAGAGCATAAGCTGCTCATCAATACCGGACTGAGTCCTTCCTATGAGATTTCGGCTGTGCGGGAGTGGTTAAAACGCCCCAATACATATCTTTCCTGTGATTCGGATTTGGCTCTGGGGGATTTAACCCTATTGGATTTTGATAATGTATATTTTAAGAATAAGGCATCCGGTGGGACAACACAGGCATTAGAGCGATTGCAAGAAAAGGTATTGGAAAATCTGTTTCATTATTTGGAAGGAAAGGGTGGAGCAGAAGCATAAACGGATACCTAAAAAATGAATGATAGCAAGGGAAATAGGTCGGCAAATGTCGGCCTGCTTCTTTTTGAAAAAATACTTTACAGCACAAAGGGCAGAAGCTGAAAATTCAGCTCTGCCCGATGGATTAAGATTATATGGCTTGTTTTTTGTTTTAGCCGAATGAAATCAAAGGCTTTCCCTTAAAATCTCGATGATTTCCGCTCGATTGGGAACGTGATAGCCGCCTTTTAAAATCAATGTGACATCTGCGATGCCCTCCAGCATATCCTCGGTTACACCAAGCTCTGCAAGATGCAGCACCACACCGATTTCACGCATCCAGTTTTCCATAGCAGAAAGACCCTCCTGTGCCACCTGCTCTGCGGTTTTGCCCTCTGCATTGATATTCCAGACATTTTTGGCAAAACGGTTGAATTTCGGGATGGCATAGGGCAGCACATGGCGATAATACGGCAGGGATACCGCAGAAAGCGTCATGCCATGTGTTGCATCGGTATAGCCCCCGACGGCCTGCCCCAACATATGCACCATCCAGTCTGTGTGCTTTCCTTTGTCAATGAGCGTATTCAGTGCCCATGTGGCTGTCCACATCAGGTTGCTGCGTGCTTCATAATCCAGTGGATTTTGTACGGCTATACGGCTGGAATGAATCACAGAACGCATTAAGCCCTCGCTGATGTAATCACTGGTGTTGTCATCTTCATCGGAAAAATATTGCTCGCAGATGTGATTAAAAATATCATATATACCGGAAACCATCTGATATTTCGGCAGTGTAAACGTATATTCGGGGTTCAATATCGTAAACCGAGGCATAATTTTTTCGTCGGCAAAAACATGGGCAATTTTCTGATGTGTTTCCGTGTTGGTAATTACGCTGCCTGCATTCATTTCAGAGCCGGTGCCAACCATGGTAAGCACACAGCCGACAGGAATAATCTCGCAGCTCGGCTCCTCAAAGCGAACAAAATATTTCTCCCAAGGCTCCTCCTCGCAATGAACGGAAACGGAGACAGCCTTGGAATAATCGCAGACAGAGCCGCCGCCAACGGCAAGCAGCAAATCCGCTTTATGCGCACGGGCAATTTCAATTCCCTCATGCAGCTTTGCAACGGTGGGATTAGGCATAACACCGCTAATCTCCGCCACATTTTTGCCATTTTCTTTTAAAAGAGCAGTTACGGCATCATAAATTCCATTTTTCTTAATGGAGCCGCCGCCGTATATCAGCACAACATTTTTGCCGTACTTGGATAGCTCATCATTGAGATAATTCAAGGATTTTTTTCCGAAATACAGCTTGGTTGGATTGCAGTAAGAAAAGTTACCTAACATGATTGCCTCACCCATACCTTTCTTTTTTGTTCTTATAAAAATTTTTATCCTGCTTTTATTGTAGCTATGCTATGGAAGCTTGTCAATTAGATGTGTTGATAGGCTTTTAATAAAAAGAGAGTTTAATTTGATAAAAGAGATTTTTATTGTTATTGATAGTTATTACAGAATTTGTTAAAATAGTTCAAAAGGAGAAAAAAACAATTGTCTTTCACAAGTGGATTTTGCCGAAAGAAAACTTCATTTGTAGGCTTATGTCGAGTTTTGTTGGCAGGTCTGTGTTCTTTGTGTTATACTGAAATGAAGGGGGATGGCATATATGAAAAGGATAAAAAGAAAAATTGCATTTTGTTTATTGCTTACGATGGGATTGCTTTGCTCGGGCTGTTCCGGCACATCAAAAAATGAGGATGCGCCAACAACGATTACAGTCTGGCACGTTTATGGCGGGCAAACGGATTCTCCGTTGAATGATTTGATTAACCAATTCAATCAGACGGTTGGGAAAGAGAAAAAAATCAATGTGCAGGTTACCTCGGTATCCAACACCAATACGATTCACGATTTGGTGCTGGCGGCTGCAAATGGAGAACCGGGCGCTTCGGCACTGCCGGATTTATTTATTTCTTATCCCAAAACGGTTATGGCACTGCCGGATGACAGTATTTTGGTGGACTATAAGGATTATTTTAGCGAAAAGGAGCTGTCAGCCTTTATTCCTGCATTTGTGGAGGAGGGCATGGTAAATGACCGTTTGCTTGTGTTGCCCGTTGCAAAATCGACGGAGATTCTGTATATCAATCAGACGATTTTTGACCGTTTTTCTAAGGCAACAGGCGTAAAAATGGAGGATTTGAACACATGGGAAGGGCTGTTTCGGGCAGCAGAGGCCTATGCGGAATGGACGGATGCACAAACACCGGACATCCCAGGCGACGGCAAGTCCATGTTTGTTCACGATTATTATTTTAATTATTTCCAAGTGGGAACGGAATCCATGGGAGAGGATTTCTTCCAAGGGGATAAGCTGGCCTTCGGGCCGACCTTCCAAAAGGCGTGGGATTTGTTGGCTCATGCGGCATTGCGTGGCGGTATTTGGCTCAAGGGCGGCTATGCGACGGAGTCCATTCGTACCGGAGACAGCATTGTGAGCGTGGCATCCTCTGCAAGCATTCTTTATTATAGTGATGTTGTGACATATCCGGATAATACTTCCGAGAATATTTCCATTGTTTCCAGACCTTGCCCTGTATTTGAAAATGGGGAAAAGCTGGTTATGCAGAGGGGCGCAGGCTTTTGCACGGTTCGTTCCACGCCCGAGAAGGAGAAGGCGGCAGTGACCTTCCTTAAGTGGCTGACGGAGCCGGAGCATAACGTGGAGTTTGTAACCCAAACGGGCTATATGCCTGTAACAAAGGCGGCATTTGAAAATGAACTGCCAAAGGCCATTGAGGGAATGGATAATGCCAAATATGCGTCTCTTTATCAAGCATATATGGATACGCAGGCGGAGTATACATTCTATGTGCCGCCGCAGATGGAAAACTATCTGACACTGGAAACCGCCTTGGAGGACAGCGCAAGGTCGCAGCTTTCGCTTGGACGGCGGGAATATCTGGAAAACGGGGAAACCGATTTAGAACAGATTAGTGAAAAACGGTTTAGGGAATTTAAGAAGAACGTGGAGAGATAAAGCAGGAGAGGGGGGAATGGCGTGCTGAAGAAACTGAAAGAGCTTCGGGAGCTGAATGTCTTTGCGAAAAAGCAGAGCGTCGGGATGCAGAGAAAGCTGATGTTTTATTGGGGAATTATGATTCTGTCAGTTTTTGCGGCAGTTATCTTTCTTTTATCTGTTGCGGGGGCTTTTTCCAAGAGCGGCAAGCAAATCAACGAGGTGATGGAGCTTCAGATGAAAAATATGCAGGATCATCTGGAGGATCAATTAGACCATTTGACTGCCCAAGGGATAAATCTTTCAAAGGAATTGAGCCGTGAAATTGAAGCAGCGTTGTTACAGGAGGGACTTTCGTTAGAGGAGATTAACGATAATCCGGAGGCACTGCTGCACTTGCAGGAGACAATGTATCCGCTCATCAACACAACCTTGCAGACAGCAAACTGCAACGGTGCGTATGCAGTATTGAATGCAACCGTCAACACCAAGCAGGCTGCTGCGGAGGATTCTCGGAGTGGGGTTTATTTGCGCTATTCAAACCTCAGTGCAAGCAGTCCGGTTGTTCCGACTGTGGTTTATTTCCGTGGTATTCCTGATATTGCACGTCAAAAAAATCTGGAGATGCACAACAGATGGAATTTGGAATTTGATATTTCACGGATTCCCGGCTCCCGAGAGATGATGCAGGAAACCTTAGACCGCCCGGCAGAGCATTATTTTTGGACAAAGCGAATCAATCTAAAGGATACATGGGAATCCGTCATGCTTCTGTGTGTTCCCATTGTTGGCAGCAATGGCACGGTATATGGTGTCTGCGGGGTAGAGGTCAGCACATTGTATTTCCAATTTTCTTATCCTTCGGTGGAAGGGCAATTCGGCTATGCTGTGACAGCCTTGGCACCGATGCGGGATAAGCAGCTTCTGTTATCGGAAGGCTTGGTAGGTAGTGTCAGCGGTACCTACTTAGATGGGACAGAAACGCTTACCATTCATCCCGGGCAGTATTATAATGAGTATGATGCAGGAGCGGATCGATATATCGGTCTGCACCGAACCATTCCGATTTCCAAGGTGGATTCGGAGGATACCGTATGGACGGCGGTGCTTTTGGTTCCGCAGGAAAGCTATGCGACCTACTTGGCAGGCGTGCAAAGAAATTGGATTATAGCTGCCGTGGGTATGCTTTTGGCACTTTTGGTGCTTTCGTTCTTTATGGTGCGTCGGTTTGTTCATCCGATTACGAATATTTTAAAGCAGTTCCAGCAGGAAGAGCAGCTGGCGCAGGGAATTTCCTCGGGGATATCAGAGATAGATGAGCTGGCAGCATTTTTAAATGCCAGAGCGCAAAACCAGAAATTAGAGGAAGGAAAGCTGCCGCCCAATATCGCAGAGCTGTTCAATCAGTTTATTGAACGAAGAAAAACGCTCACTGAGGCGGAACAAAATATTCTTCGTTATTATATAGATGGGCATGAGATTGCGGAAATTCCGGAGCTTGCGTTTATCAGCATGAGTACCGTCCGCAAGCACAATCGAAACATCTATGAAAAGCTGGGGGTATCCTCCAGAGACGAGCTGATGCTTTATATTGATTTGCTTCGCCGTTGCGGCAGGCTTCAGGAAATTATGTGACACAATTTGAAAACACAGCAAAACGCACAAAACCATATCTTTGGTTTTGTGCGTTTTTGTGTTATCCAATGGATACCTTACGGTAAAATCGGCGGAAAAGTATCCCTAAGACCATATACAATGGTGCATTTTTTCTGATATAACAAGAGTAACAGAAGAGCGGAGGCAAAAGAGAACAAGAGAGGATCCGCTTGTTGCCAAGCCCCAATGACTCTGATGTTAGAGAAGCTTGAAAATGAAATAAGCAATATGTAGCAATAAGGAATCATTCACTGATCGGACGGATAAAACTGTTTGGTATCAAAAAGGAGAAGGAGGTTATTGTTATGAAGGGACAGAAATTTTTGAAGGTCACATCTATTCTTATGATTATCGGCGGTGTGATTGCAGTCATCACAGGCGTGATTGCCATTCTCGGTGTCAGTGCTTTTGCAGGCTTGATGGGAAGTACGCAGGGACTGGGGCTTATCTACGCAAGCTGCATCATCGTCATTGCAGCATCTGTGCTTGAGCTGATTGCAGGAATTAAGGGCGTAGGTGCCTGCAAAGAGCCTGAAAAGGCTGCCGGTTGTGTCAAGTGGGGTATCATCATTGCTGTCTTAAGTATTGTATCTATGATTATCGGTGTTGTCGGCGGCGGAGATTTCAGTGTTATCAGCTTTGTGCTTAACCTGCTTTTGCCCGGCCTGTATGCTTACGGTGCAACACAGATGAAGAATGAAGTAAATAACACGAATATGGCTGCTGAATAAGAACATTCCGATGGTTCAGAAATGAAGGAAAAAGAGAAAATAGGGATGTAGAAGGGAAAGGAGCATTGCTATGAAAAAGAAAATGAGAAGCTTTTTTGCAGTACTTTTAACATTTGGTATGGTTCTGGGCTTGACTGCTTGCGGCGGAGACAGCGGCAGTGGCGGCGGAGGCGGAGACAGCGGCAGCACTTCCTCGAAGAAGGTTACGGGCGAACCCTTTGAAACCAGCTTGATGTCCGCATTAACACCAAGCGGTTGGATGGCTTTCCCGAAGGCTGACTATTTCGGCGATTATCCGGATGAACCCGGCGATCCTCACGGTATCCGTCTGCACAAGGGTGCAAAGGAAGAGTTTGACCAATTCACAACACCCGGTATCCAGATTGATTACTTTGAAGATGGCACAGAAATGTATGATACAAAGCTGTGGTATGAGGATATTGAGGAAATGGATCCTATTACAACAGGCGACTATACATGGGAGGCATTTTCCACAGAGTCCGAGGATACGGATATCATCGTGCTTTCCACAACAGAGCCTAAGCAGATTCAGGTTACCATTTTCCCGACACTTGGGGATAAAGCAAAGATTTCCTTGAAGGATGCAGATGTGCAGGCAATCCTCTCCAGTATTGCAATTAAATAAAAGCATGATGTGAGTTCGGCTGAAAGGCAGATATACAAAATCATCAGTTCAAGACAAGGGACGCTCACCATAAGGTGAGCGTCCCTTTATGTGCCTAATGATATAGGAAGGGGAGGTTATCTGTAAATGGGAACGATATTTTTTGCGATTTGGATGAAGTCCTTTTTCCCCAAGCACTGCGTTTCCATTTCTATTTGCAAGGGTGCTTCTGTTTCACAATACAAAAGCAGCCTTTTGGTGCCGTTTTTTTCGCAATAATAGGCTGTGCTTCCGTTTATTTCCATTTCCTCATAAGCCTGTGAGGGTAATTGCATTTTTTCTTTGGAGAGGGTATAAAGGAGCTTTTCTCCCCTTGCATTGAGAAAGAGAATTTCTATTTTGGAGGAGTTGCCCGCCACTGTATCCACCGCATACCCTGCAATCAGCTCATTCGGCAAATAAAGCAGCTCCCAATCCGGCGGGAAGGCACTGAAATCATAGGAGACATACATTGTTTCTTTTTTGACATCAAGGCTGACCTCTGTCTGCTTTGTTGAAACTGTATGGAATACCCTTTTCATATTTGCTGAAATATGCTGATTGAAAAATATGCAAAGACAAAGGAAAACAGCCGCAATTTTGCAAATTCTATTCCGTTTGCGTAGCCTTGCCTGTGCCCTGTGTTCAAAAAAATGCGTGAGCCGTTCCTTTTGTTTTTTTGAACAGGGCGGCTCATCCATGCCTTGAAAATTCTCTAATTGTTTATCCGTATACTCCAGCAGATACTCCTCCGAGGCCAGCTTGATTGCCGCTTCAAAATTCCTCTCGTCCGTCACATTCACACGCCTTCACTCCTTATCCCATCCCTTTTTCAGCTGCTTTCTGCCTCTTTCTAACCGTGTGCTTACATTGGTTTCGGAAAGCTTGAGCATTTTGGCAATTTCCCTTATGGAATATCCATAGACATATTTCAATAGTATAATATCTCGGTATTTATCATCTAATTGTTTCATTGCCTCTTTCAATTCGTGATTTTTTAAAAATTCCGTTTCGCCTTCCTTCTGCTTAAGCTGTTCTCGGCTTAGGACAGCTTCATCCGCAGTGATGGCCCTTTTTCTTGTATTATATAAATCAATCGACTTATTCCGTATGATGACAAGCATATAGCCAATGCACTTTTTTTCGATTTCATCCTTGATTTTATAAAAATAGCGGTAGATGGTTTCCAATGAAATTTGCAGTGCATCCTCTGTATCCTGATGATTCTGCAAGATATCATAAGCGATTTTATAAAAAAGCCGATAATATTTTTTATATAAATAACAAAATTTATCCTCTTCCTCAGAGGTTTGAAAAACAAAGCAAAGCATAGCAATTCTCCTGCTGTTTTAATTCCTTATTTTGAGCTGAATTCGCTCCGTCTATTGTATCACAAGTCGCATTGATTTTACGATGGATTGTGTTGAAGTCTGCGAAAAATCAATTTAAGTTTTTTGTTGTCCCGGTAGGAAGCACCTTATTTTCTTTCCAAATCAAGCAAATGCTTGTATAATGAAATAAGCAAAATGAGGAGGTTTTTATGAATACTATTCCGAAAAATAAAGCACTTTTTTCTTTCCTTATGATATCGGTGCTTATCATTATTATTGCTTGCGCCTCTAAGCAGGAAAAACCGTATGAATACCCTTTGATTGAAACGAATCAGGAGATTGAGATTTATCTGCCGCAATATGTCCCTCAGAATTATGCGTTTGAGGAAATAGAGATTTCTCCGCCCTTTGTAACGGTTACATATTCCTCAAAGGAGGGTCGGATTTATTATACGCAAATGAATGCCGCAAGCTTTTCTATGTCCTTGGATACAGAAAACAACACTGTTACGGCATATCATTCGGATCACTTTACAGGATATCTTTTGACGGATTCTTCTGTGCCGTCCTCTTATTTGTTGAGCGTTTATAATGATACAAATGCCTTTGAGCTTGTGGGAAATATCAAAAAAGAGGAGCTTTTTCAAATGCTGGAAAGCATTGCGCCTTATACCAAGCGGAGCCACTGAACAAGCAGTGGTTCTTTTGCTGTAACAGCGTTTTTCGTATCCGGCCCAATTACCCGCCTTTTATATTTAACCGCAGGATGCAATCCAATGTCACAGCTTTTTTGGAAAATTGCACTCTCTCATGGCTAAACGCATTTTTAAGGCAGATGTGACAAAGAGGCTGAGGAAGGGGTTTTATTTATAAGAGGAAAGAAAAAGCTTTTTGCAACAAGGGAGGCGGAAAAATGAAAAAACGAAACCTGTTTTGTATCGGAGCATTATTGGGAAGTCTTTTGATCCCAAGCATAGCAGTGGGGGAGGAGGCACTTGTATGGAAGGAAAATAACCCAAGTATCTATGTGTACGATACAGATTTCAAAGGCTGCTACATGGTGGATTTTTTGAATACAAATGCGGATGGCTATGAAACCTATCTTGATGATACCATTGTGGATGCGGTTTATTTATGGATGGTAAACGGTGGCTTTGTTCCAAAGCCCGATATTTTGTGCAGCCGAGACGGAACGATGTATCTTTCCATAGAAGCTTTGGAGCCATTGGGAATGAAAGCCACAGCGACAAAGGAAACGGTTACAATCAGCAACCAAACACATTCCTTGCGGTTGCAAAAGAACGATGATTTTATTACAATAAACAAAAAGATATATGTTCCTCTGCGCGTTGTGGCAGAACAATTTGGTGGAAAGGTGGAATATCTGAAGGATTATAAGCAAACGCTTTGCCATAGCCAAACGCCAAATTTCTATCCCATTCATTTGATTTCTGTTGAAACGGCACCGCAGGAGAAAAAATATAATGCACAGGAAAAAATGGAAGAGCTGAATAGGCTTTCTGCAATAGAACATGCACAGACGTGCAGGACGCAGAAAGACAGAGGAGAATCCGCAGAGATTGCTCCGTTTTCGATTCGGGATACAGGAAAAACCTTTGGGAGATATGATATATACGAGGTGGAACACTTTGAAGCATTTCCGATTTTTGTAAACCGCTGCACCGGAGAGATTTACAGTGAAAATCCATGGTCTCCGATTGTGGCGATTGCAAAGGGATTTCCTGATTTGAGTGCCATATATTAACACAAAGCATGGAACAGATGAAAAGGAGGTTTTGAACGGAAGTGATATCGGTTTATCTGCAAGGGTTATCCTTGGGGCTTGCTTATGTAGCCCCGATTGGCATGCAGAATCTCTTTGTCGTCAACAGTGCCATGAGTCAAAAGCTGAAACGTGCAATCGCAACGGCGCTGATTGTGATTTTTTGGGACATCTCGCTTGGGATTTCCTGCTTTTTCGGCATAGGTGTGCTGATGCAGGCTTTGCCTGTCGGCAGCAATCCGTATTTCATCAGTGGGTTTGCATCGGCCAGCTTCCTTTGGTTTAGCTCCTTGGTAGTTGCGGTTCATCTTCTTGGCAGAAAAATCAACAGCCTTGTTCTCACATGGCTCAATCGCATTTGCGGCGTTGTGATTATTCTCTATGGAATCAAGCTGCTTTACAGCTTGGTGCAAATGCTGCAAGAAAAATTTCCCTATTGTCTTTTGAATGCTTCATTCAGGTGAGAGGGAAATTTTTGTTTGCAAAAAAGCCCGAGAATATAGGAAGGAGAGCAATTTTTTGTTTACGCAGTCCGTTGCATGATATATAATAATGATATAGAATATTCGTGAAATCAGCAGGAACAAGAAAAAGGAGGGGTACTTATGAAGTGCAAAAAGGTCGTTGCTTTATCAGTTGTTTTTAGTATGCTTATGGCAAATATGGCGTATGCCGCAAACCCCAAAATTGAAATCACATATCGGGACTCCTACGAGGATGGCTTTGAAATCAGCTATGATGACGGAACGGTTAAATATGCCGATGATGCTGCACTGCTTATGATGGTAAACGGAGATTTTGTTTCAAATGCAAATGCCATCATAAAGAACGGCAGCACCCTTGTTCCGCTGCGGGTTGTCAGCGAAAGATTGCAGGCGGCTGTTGCTTGGGAAGCCAAAACAAAAACAATTACAATCAAAAAAGGCGGAGATACGATTATAATGCAAATCGGCAACAGAACCGCAAAATTAAACCAAAGGGCATTTCAAATGAACCAGGCACCGCAAATCGTAGGCGGATATACCTATGTGCCGATCAGAGCTGTTGCAGAGAGCTTCAATGCTGATGTTGGGTATACAGCAGGCATAAAGGAGGATTTGAAAATCGTATGGGTTCAGGATAAAACAAGAACAGTAACGGTATCTCGAAGCGAGGCCGTTCAAAAAGCAACAGATATATATTTTAAAGATTTTTTGCCGGGAATGAGAGGGTATGTGCTTGAAAATCAAGGAATAGATGTGAATGAAATCACTCCCTCCAATATTGGCACAAAAACAGGGCTTCGATATTCGGGGAAATGCCTTGCGGATTTGGGCGAATATTATTATATTCAGGTTTTGGAAAACGGTGTAGGTGTTTTGGTCGATAAATATGATGGCACATGCTATGCCGCAGGCGCTTTTTCTCTCGTATTTTTAAGAATTTCGGAGCAACCCGGGCATGCTTGCTGGGGGTTTGAGTGGCAATGAGGCTGTCCGGCGGAGATGAGTATGTTATGTAACAACACCTCAGAGAATCATTACAATCAAGAAGGATGGATTTTGCCGACGAGCAAAACCGGATAAAAGGGTAGATTTATAAAAAACACAGCGAAACGCACAAAACAAGTCATTTGGTTTTGTGCGTTTTTCTGTTATCCATCGGATACCTTATGCGAAAACGCCCGAAATAGTATCCGTAAGACCATATACAAATGGGTATTTCTTCTGATATAACAAGAGTAACAGAAGGACAAGGCAGGGACATAAAAGGAGAAGGAGGTTTTCGTTATGAAAGGACAGAAATTTTTAAAGGTTACTTCTATTCTTATGATTATCGGCGGTGTCATTGGGGCGATTGTAGGTGTCATTGCAATCATTGGTGCCAGTGCCTTCGCAGGCTTGAGAGGAAGCGCTGAAGGAATGGGATTGCTTTATGTAAGCTGTATCCTTGTGATTGCGGCCTCTGTGTTCGAGCTGATTGCGGGGATTAAGGGCCTCGGTGCCTGCAAGGAACCCGAAAAGGCTGCCGGCTGTGTGAAGTGGGGCATTGTTATTGCAGCGTTAAGCGTTGTGTCTATGATTATCGGTGTTGTCGGCGGCGGAGACTTCAGTGTAACCAGCTTGGTGCTTAACTTGGTTCTGCCCGGCTTATATGCTTACGGTGCAACACAGATGAAGAACGGTGTAAGTAATGATGCTGTTGCTTAAAAACTGTCACTAAAAAAGGAATCAATCAAAAAAGGACATGAAGGGGAAAGGAGAATGGCTATGAAAAAGAAAATGAGAACTGTTTTGGCAACGATTTTAGCATTTGGTATGATTGCGGGGCTAACTGCCTGCGACGGAGGCGGCGCAGGCGGAGGCAAAGTGAAGGGCGAGACTTATGAAACCAGCTTGATGACCTTTTTAGTTCCGGATGGATGGACGGCATTCCCGAAGGCAGACTTTTTTGAACAATACCCGGATGAACCCGGCGATCCACATGGTTTGCGTATGCATAAGGGTGCAAAGGATGAGTTTGATCAGTTTAGCACACCGGGGATTCAGATTGATTACTTTGAAACCGAAACGGAAATGTATGATGTCAAGCAGTTGTATGAGGATGCAGAGGATATTGAGCCTTTCACCACAGGCGATTATACATGGGAAGGCTTTACTGCAACCACTGCGGATACAGATTTAATTGTTATCCACACAAAAGAACCGCATAAGATCAATGTAAATATCTTCCCGTCTCTCGGTGATAAGGAAAAGATTACCTTGAAGGATGCAGATGTGCAGGCAATTCTTTCCAATATTGTTGTTAAATAAAAGAATAACACGAACAAAGGAATTGAGGAAGCAGTCATAACGAAGGCTCTCATCCGATGGGGACAAGCAGCAGTTCTCGATGGATGAGAGCCTTCTGAAGTGAAAAAAAGCATACACTTTGACGGTTATAGCTTGTATTAAAGATGAAAGTATATATAAAAAGAGATAAAAGTGTGAGAGGGGAAAGAGGAAAATAGAAGAATTGATATTGATTCGATATTTAGTGGAGAAGGGCGGCCTTAGCCAAAACAGTGATTTGCGTAGCTTAAGCAGGAAGGAAAAGCTGATGCTGGCTGAAATCGTAGAGCCGATTCCGGAAGAAACATATTCCGTGGATGACCGGAACGAGACCCTAACATATATGAGCAATCGTTCCGCTCGTTATTCGTCATTCACAGCCAAGGAGGAAATCCTTGAATTTCTGAAATATTGAGCAGAAAGTCCATTGAGGGAGAGGCCTTGATGGGCTTTTTTGTTTGGCAATAACAAAATAGAAAACCAGCTATGCCGGGGGAGTAATGCTTTAGCCACAAGAAAAAACCTTCTATGCTACAATGAAATTGAGTTCGCCAAGACACAATAAAGCATAGGAGGTTTTTTGTGAATATGAATGGTTTGGCACATACAACGCGGGAATGAAAATACAATAGCGTTTTTGCAATGGTATTTTCAATCACACATTGTTGTGTGAATTTCATCAAGGCAAGCTGTTACTCCATTTAACGATACCTTTTGAAGAAAAGCCAAAGACCAACTTAC
>NZ_CAKQVD010000042.1 GCF_934277605.1 uncultured Anaerotignum sp. | reverse complement strand
GTCTTAGCAAGTCGAAATCCTGATTTCGACTTAGGTGTCGACTTTGTCGACACCTTGAAACGGCTTGCGTGAGCAGGCCGTTTTTTGTGTGTTTTCATTGTGTGTTTTAATTTGGCAGAAGGGCGTGCAGCCCCAACAAAATGACTGCGAAAAGGAGATTGGCAAGGGTAAACCAAAGCAGATAGCGTCCCTTTTTGGCATTTGGCACCTGTGCAAAATATTTATAGGAAATGAGGCTTGCCATGGAGGCAATCAGTGTGCCTAAGCCGCCGATATTGACGCCGGCAAGCAGAAGGTCATACCGTGTGGTAAATTCCGAAAGCAGAACCGCCGCAGGCACATTGCTGATGCATTGACTGCTCAGGAAGGCAATCAGCACCTCTCTGCCCTGCATGAGCGCCTGTAGTGCTTGGCGGATAGCAGGAATCCGCCCCAGATTGCCGATGAGGACAAAGAAAAAGACGAAGGTCAGCAGCAGGCAATAGTCCACCTGCTTCAAAATTCCCTTTTGGAAGAAAAGAAACCAGAGCAGCACCAGAGCAAACAGCGGTAATAGCGGCAGAAGGCGGAACACTGCTAAAAGGCAGAGCAAAAACAGCACCGTTAAGCCGAAAAGCTGCTTTTTTTCTGCGCCTGTCCATGCGGTCTGCGGCGGCTGCGGCGGTGTGTGCAGGGGTCTTTTGCCTTGCAGGAGGCAAAGCAGGAAGAGCAGAAAATAGGAAAGCACCACAAAGGGAAGTGTGATTTTGAAAAAATCCGCTATATCCATGCCGGAAACCGTATAAAGATAGAGATTCTGCGGATTGCCGACGGGTGTCAGCATACTGCCCAGGTTGGCGGCAATGGTCTGCAAAACGATAACGGGAATCAGCTTTTCCTCTAAATTTGCCCGTTCCAGCAGAAGAATTGTGAATGGAACAAAGGTAATCAGTGCAACATCATTGGTAACGAGCATGGCGGAGAAAAAGCACAGCATAACCAATGTCATTGCCATTTGCCGCATTTGCCTTGCCCTTGCCAAAAGGAAGGCGGCCATGCGGTCAAAAATGCCGAGCGCCCGAAAGCCTGCCATCACAGCCATCAGCGAAAACAGCAGCACCAGCACCCTTGTGTCGATATAGCCGAGGTATGCCGCATCGGGCGGCATCACGCAGGCAGACAGGACAGCCAAGAGGCAGGCAATGCAGAGTATGGTTTCTTTTTTAAAAAATGTGAGTAGTTTTTCTTTCATGGTTCATTCATCCGTTTTTGATTTATTTTTTGGCTTGCTTTCGCATAGCTGTGACAATTATACGGCGGCGGGGCGACTTCTGCAAGTGTTGTTTTTGCTTGCGGAAAGCGGAAGAACAGGGTAAAATAAAAAGGAGAGAGGAGGCTTCTCCATGAATCTGAATGAAATTATTGCTGTGAATTTAAAGCGTCTGCGTGCAGAGCGTGGGCTTAGCCTGGGAAAGCTGTCAGAGCTTTCCGGTGTCAGCAAGGTAATGCTGAGCCAGATTGAAAAGGGGGAATCCAACCCCACCATCAACACCCTCTGGAAGATTGCAAGCGGTTTGCAGGTTTCCTATACAAAGCTGATTGATGAGCAGATTGAGGCTCCCTTGATGATTCGCAAGGAAGAAAGCGTGACGGTGGAGCATGACGGCTATCGGGTGTATCATTATAATACCGCCAACCCTGCCAGAGATTTTGAATTTTTCAACAGTGAATTGGATGCCAAAAAGGAATTTACCTCCGAGGGACATGGCGTGAATACGCATGAATATCTTTTGGTCACAAAGGGGGAAATGATTTTGCTTTACGGCGGGGAGGAATATTGCCTGCGGGAAGGCGATTTCATCCATTTTGACTGCACACAGCCCCATACCTACTGCAATCGTGGGGAGGGCATGACGGAATTTACCAATATTGTGTATTATATCGGCTAAGGAGGACAATTATGTTTTATATCGGCTGTCATTTATCAGCCGCCAAGGGCTATCTTGCCATGGGGAAGGAGGCGGTGCGGCTTGGGGCGAATGTGTTCCAGTTTTTCACCAGAAACCCCAGAGGCGGCTCGGTGAAGGCGCTTGATTTGGAGGATATCGAAAAATATGCCGCCTTTCATGCGGAGCACCATTTCGGCACATTGCTTGCACACGCACCCTATACCATGAACCCCTGTGCCGCAAAGGAGGATTTGCGCAGCTTTGCAAGAAGCACCATGAAGGAGGACTTGGCGAGATTAGAGCTTTTGCCCGATGTGATGTTTAACTTCCACCCGGGCAGCCATGTGAAGCAGGGAGTGGAAATCGGGATTCCCTTGATTGCGGACGCATTGAACGATATTCTTTCGGCAGGCGGCAAAACGCCGGTGCTTTTGGAGACTATGGCAGGCAAGGGCAGTGAGGTTGGCAGAAGCTTTGAGGAGCTGCGTGCCATTTTGGACAGAGTGGAGCAGAAGGAGCGCATGGGCGTTTGTCTGGACACCTGCCATGTATATGACGGCGGCTATGATATTGTCGGGGATTTGGACGGCGTGCTGCACACCTTCGATGAAATCATCGGCTTGGAGCGGCTGAAGGCCATTCATCTGAACGACAGCAAGAACCCCCTTGGCAGTCATAAGGACAGACATGAAAAAATCGGCGAGGGGACGATTGGCTTGGCCGGCGTGGCAGAGCTGATTAACCACCCGAAGCTGCGGGGGCTGCCCTTTTATTTGGAAACACCGAATGAGGCAGAGGGCTATGCAAGAGAGATTGCACTTTTGAGGAGTCTGCGCAGGGCAGAGGAATAAAAGAAACCAAAACAGGAAAAAAGAAGGAGGGAATGAAAATGGCAACACCCCATATTTCCGCCGAAAAAGGCGATTTTGCAAAAACAGTATTGATGCCCGGAGATCCCTTGCGGGCGAAATTTATTGCGGAAACATTTTTGACAGATGCGGTGCAGGTCAATCATACCCGTGGCATTTTGGGCTATACGGGGCTGTATCATGGAAAGAGGGTTTCTGTCATGGCAAGCGGCATGGGCTGCCCGTCCATCGGCATTTACAGCCATGAGCTGTTCTCTTTCTATGGTGTGGAAAACATCATCCGCATTGGCTCGGCAGGTGCATTATCCGAAAAATTAAAGGTGCGTGATATTGTGGCAGGCATTGGCTCGAACACAACCTCCAGCTATGCCGAGCAGTACCACATGCCCGGCACATTGGCACCCACAGCGGATTATACTCTGCTTTCCACAGCGGTGGATTGTGCTAAGAAAAGAGGAATCCCTATGCACGTTGGCAATCTGCTTTGCTCCGATGCCTTCTATAACGAGGGCGGCATGGAGGAAACGGTTTCCTGGGCGAAGATGGGTACGCTTGCCGTGGAGATGGAATCCACAGCCTTGTATCTGGAGGCGGCAAGGGCAGGCAAAAGAGCATTGACCCTTGTGACCATTTCCGATCACCTGATTACAGGCGAGGCCACCACAGCCGAGGAGCGCCAAAGCACCTTCACGCAGATGATGGAAATTGCCTTGGATACTGCGGTTTCCATGGATGAGCTCTAAGCAAAAAAATTATAATCAGTATAAGATATTTTGATGGAGAACGTGAGGGATATTATTGACAAACGGGCGAAGTTCTTGGTAAAATGAGTGCGTCGGTGATCGAATGTATTTTCATCACACCATGACTTGAAATTTTGCCATCGATCCCGCATTTTTGCGGGATTTTTTTATTTTATAGCGGAGAAAGCCGTTTTTTTCCTTACGAAGACCATTCTGCTTGCAGAAAATGGGGGTCGTAAGGAAGAAAAAAGATTTGCGGAGCAAATGATGAGTAAGGCGAAGCCTTATGAATACCGGCTTTCAGACTTACTATTTACGCAATGGCAAAAATCATTCGATCAAAGCAGGCAGAACGCCTGTGAGAAATAAATCGAATTTTTCAGGAGGTTTTACACTATGGCAGGAACAATTTCCAGAGGTATCAAAGCACCTATCATCCGTGAAGGGGATGACATCGTTAAAATCGTAGCAGATTCCGTTCTGGCAGCAGTGGAGCAGGATGGTTTCCAGCTGCATGAAAGAGATGTAATCTGTGTAACAGAGGCAGTTGTTGCGCGTGCAGACGGCAACTACGCATCCACAGAGGATATTGCGGCAGACGTAAAAGCAAAGCTGGGCGGCGAAACCGTCGGTGTTGTATTCCCCATCCTCAGCAGAAACCGTTTTGCAATCTGCCTGAGAGGGATTGCAAAGGGCGCAAAGAAGGTAGTGCTGATGCTGAGCTATCCTTCCGATGAAGTTGGCAACCACCTGTTTGATATGGATATTTTGGATGACAGCGGCGTAAATCCCTATACAGATGTGTTGTCCCTGGAGGGATACCGCAAGGCCTTCGGCTATGTGAAGCACCCCTTCACAGGCGTGGACTATGTGGAATACTATAAGGGACTGATTGAGGAGGAAGGCGCAGAGGCGGAAATCGTATTCGCAAATCATCCCGAAGCAATCGTAAGCTATACAAAGAATGTTTTGTGCTGTGATATTCACAACAGAGAACGCTCCAAACGTCGTATTCTGGCAAAGGGCGGCGAAAAGGTTCTGACAATGGCAGAAATCCTGAATGCACCCGTAAACGGCAGCGGCTACAATGCGGAATATGGTCTGCTTGGCTCCAATAAGGCAACAGAAACAACCATCAAGCTTTTCCCCAAGAACGCACAGGAGGTTGCAGAGGAAATCCAGAAGGAAATCATCGCACGCACAGGCGTAAAGGTTGAGGCTATGGTTTATGGCGACGGTGCCTTCAAGGATCCCGTTGGCAAGATTTGGGAGCTGGCTGATCCCGTTGTCGGCGCAGGCTACACAGACGGCCTGAACGGTCTGCCCAACGAGCTGAAGCTGAAATATCTGGCAGATAACGATTTTGCTGACCTGAACGGCGAAGAGCTGGCAGAGGCAATCAAGAAGGCAATCAAGGCGAAGGAGGCAAACCTGAAGGGGCAGATGGCATCCGAAGGCACAACACCCCGCCGCCTGACAGATTTGATTGGTTCCCTGTGCGACCTGACAAGCGGCTCCGGCGACAAGGGTACACCTATCGTTCTGGTACAGAACTATTTCAATAACTACGCAAACTAAGCAGGTTTGATAAGCGGATAAGTAAGATAAATAAAATGAAAGGGAGTATCGGGAGATACTCCTTTTTTTCGCAGGAAGGGTTTTTATTCAGAAAGGAGAAGGCTGATGGGTTTACCGGTTGCAACATTAAAAAAGGGCGAAGGGCGTATGCTTAAGGCAGGCGGTCTTTGGATATTCGATAATGAAATTGCCGCAGTGACGGAGGATGCAGTCAACGGCGGCTTGATTGCGGTGCAGGATTTTGACGGCTACCCGATGGGAACAGGCTTTTATAACGGCAATTCCAAGATTACCATTCGTATGATGAGCAGAAGGAAGGATGCTGTGATTGATGAGGCATTCTTGCGTGAAAGAGTGCAGGCGGCGTGGGACTATCGCAAGCGCACAGTGGATACCTCCTCCTGCCGTGTGATTTTCGGCGAGGCGGATTTTCTGCCCGGCTTGGTGGTGGATAAGTTTTCCGATGTGCTGGTGGTGCAGTCTCTTGCGATGGGAATTGACCGCATGAAGGAAACCATTTTGCGTCTGCTCCTTTCGGTTTTGGAGGCGGATGGCGTGCATATCCGTGGGGTATATGAAAGAAGTGATGCGAAGGTGCGTAAGCAGGAGGGCCTGCCGCAGTATAAGGGCTTTCTCAGCGAGCCGTTTGATACAAAGGTGCAGATTGTGGAAAACGGCGTAAAATATATGGTTGATGTGGAGGAGGGGCAGAAAACAGGCTTTTTCCTCGACCAGAAGTATAACCGCCTTTCCATCCATAAAATTTGTCAGGGGATGGATGTGCTGGATTGCTTCACGCACACAGGCTCCTTTGCGCTCAATGCGGGCATTGCGGGGGCAAAAAGTGTGCTTGGGATTGATGCAAGCCAGCTTGCGGTGGACCAAGCAACAGAAAATGCAAGGCTGAACGGCTTGCAGAATGTGGTGAAATTTCAATGCGAGGATGTGTTTACGCTTTTACCCGAACTGGAGGCAGAGGGCAGAAAATTTGATGTGATTATTCTGGATCCGCCCGCCTTTACCAAATCCAGAAGCTCCGTGAAAAATGCAGTGAAGGGCTATCGGGAAATCAACCTGCGTGCCATGAAGCTGCTGAAGGACGGCGGCTTTTTGGCAACCTGCTCCTGCTCTCATTTTATGACCTATGAGCTGTTCACGCAGACCATCGGGCAGGCGGCAAGGAATGTGCATAAGCGACTGCGGCAGGTGGAATATAGACATCAGGCGCCCGACCACCCGATTCTTTGGGCGGCAGAGGAATCCTATTATCTGAAATTTTATATTTTCCAAGTGCTGAATCAGCCTTAAGCAATAAAAAAAGACCGAGGGTTCGGTCTTTTTTGCTGCTTCTGCTGCTTTTTGGAATGAGATATGCTATACTTTTATACATGGGAACCGGAGAACCGGGCGGCTTACCCTCTTTCATCGGAGGGGCTAACCCTCCAGACGTAAGAAAGGAGGGCGTTGCTGATGTATGTTACATACTCTGATTTGATTCAGACGGGAATATTCATTTGCGCCCTTGTTGGATTGTGTCATACAATTTTCAGGGGAAAACGAAAATAGCCGCCATTACTGCAATAATGACGGCTGACCTTATAAAAGGTTAAACACTAAAATTTTGCGGTAAGCCGTTCGACCGGCTTCCCTCTTTATATGCTTACTATAACATATCTTCTGATGAGATACAAGAAAAAAAGACCGAGGGTTCGGTCTTTTTTGTGCATTAAACGGCTTTTTTCAGTTGGGGTACATATTTTGTCATGAAGCGGATGCAAAGCACCTCCACAACACCCATGCCTGCTGCCTGTGCAAGACGGGGAATCAGCACTGCAACAAAGGGCGCACCGTAAAGAATGGAAATCCAAAGGGTATTCAAAAGAACTGTTCCTACGATTTCGGAGAACAGCACTGCCGCAAGGATGTTCTTCATGCTCTGATTTTTATGCAGGAAGAAGCCATAGCCGAAGGCAGTGAGGAAGCAGGTCAGCGAAAAGCCGGGGAAGAATGCGCCGATGGGGAACAGGGTTGCCCCAAGGACATCCGCCACCAGCCCCACCAAGCCTGCGCTCAGAGGCCCCAGAAGGATGCCTGCAAGAACGATGGGAATAAAGGAAAAGCCAATCTTTAAATTCCAAAGATTGATGGAAAGGAAACGGGACAGGATAATCTGCACCGCTACAAGCATTGCCATCAGTACCAACCGATGTGTCATGCTCTTCTGTTTTTCGGTCATAAAAAATACCTCCTTTTTTCAATGGGAAATAGGAGGGCTTTTTTCCAAATAAAAACCCTCTCTATTATCACAATACCAACGCAAATACACCTGCCGATGCAGGCTTGCTGTATGGATAACAAAGAGGATTGTTCTTCTTCATTATGAAACAGCGGGATGCGAGTTTTGCACCGCAAGCAGAAATTCTGCTTTTCGTTCCGATGACAACTCCCCGTCCACCGGACACTTAACGCACAAAGCCCTACTCTGTGTATTTGCACAGGAAAAATCCTGCGTAATCATTCTAACTGCCTTTTTGTCATTTGTAAAGAGGAATCGACAAAAAGTTATTTTTGCGGAATAAAGGTGCGCAGAAATTGATATTTGGAATCAAAGGAGCCTGCCAGCATGATTTTATCCGCACCCACGCCGTATTCCTTTGTCAGCTTGCCGAACAGGCGGTCACTTTCCATAAAGCCGCCCTCCAAAAAGCAAAAGCACGCCGCAAAGGCACCTTCCTCGCCGATTTTGTGGAAATCCTTTTCCTCGAAGGAATGAATCATATACTCGGGGGAGGGGTTCAGCTTTGTGACCAATTCTGCCAAATCAAAGTCTAAATGCAGGAAGCCCTGCGCACAATAATACATGGATAAAATGAAATCCACCAAATCCGCCTCTGCTGCGAAGTGCAGGGAATAGGGTGCGGGACGCTCTGCCTCGCCCACAAAGCAGCTGAACCAAGGCGCTTGGGGTGCCAGAAAAGAGGGCATATAGAGCTTTTTTGTCAAAGGCTCTGCCGTATTGACGGCAAAAACCAAGGTATTTGTTGTAGAGGTTTTGACGAGGGGCAGCTTTTGCTTTTTCAGTGCTGCCACCAATGAATCGGATGCGCCAAAGAGGCGAATTCCGTCTGTATGAAAGCCAAGCATACGTTTCTCTCCTTTTTTTCAAAAAAATGAATTTTGCTGTAATAAATGTACCATATCGGAGAAATCCTTTCAAGAGAAGGTTTTCCCCTTTTTGCAGGCGGAAATTAGGCGGGAAGGGGCAAAAGCGTTGACAGTTTGTACCTTTCGTTGTTATAATTTATAAGATTGGCAGGTTTTGTAGAAACCTGCATTTTCAAGGCTGCGGATGGCTTGCTGAGAGAGAGAACAGCCCCTGCGGCCTGCAAGAGAGAAAAATATTTCCATGAGAAATATTTGATAAACAGGAGGAATCATAAGTATGTTGGAATTGAAGAATATCTGTTTTTCCGCAGACGGAAAGCAGATTCTCAAGGATATCAATCTGACGATTGATGATGCAAAGTTCATCGTAATTACAGGCCCCAACGGCAGCGGCAAATCCACTCTGGCAAGAATCATCAGCGGGATTTTAACCCCCGACAGCGGACAGATTCTTTTGGATGGCGAGGATATCACAGGCCTCGGCATTACAGAGCGTGCAAGGGCAGGCATTAGCTTTGCCTTCCAGCAGCCCGTGCGCTTCAAGGGCGTTACCGTGAAGGACTTAATCTGTCTGGCAAGCGGACAGGAGCTTAGCACAGCAGATGCGTGTCAGTATTTGTCTGAGGTTGGGATGTGCGCCAAGGACTATATCGACCGTGAGGTAAACGCAAGCCTTTCCGGCGGCGAGCTGAAGCGTATCGAAATTGCAACCGTTATGGCAAGAAAAACAAAGCTGACACTGTTTGATGAGCCGGAGGCAGGCATTGACCTGTGGAGCTTTAAAAATTTGATTGATGTGTTTGAAAAAATGCACGAGGAAATTCAAGGCTCTATCATCATCATTTCCCATCAGGAAAGAATTTTGGATATCGCCGATCAGGTGGTTCTGCTGAGTGCCGGCGAGGTAAAGCAAATCGGCACAAAGGAAGAGGTTTTGCCCGGCCTGTTTGGCATGGAAACCGGATGCAGATTTTTCATGGGAGGTGAGGAATGATGCTCAATGATATCGTAAAAAATCTTCTGAAGGAGGTTTCCGGCATTGCGGAAATCCCTGCAAATGCTGCATTCAACATTCGCAACAACAGCAAGAGTGAGGGCAGACATTCCACAGAAAATATCGACATTGTGCCGAAGGAAAACGGCAAGGGCTTGGATATTTATGTTAAGCCCTTTACCAAAAACGAAAACGTACACATTCCTGCGCTGATTACACAGGACGGCGTATCGGAGGTTGTTTATAATGATTTCCACATCGGCGAGGGTGCGGAAATTGAAATTATCGCAGGCTGCGGGATTCATAACTGCGGCTGTGACGATTCTGTCCATGAGGGGATTCACAGCTTCTTCCTGGGCAAAAATTCCAAGGTGGTTTATATCGAAAAGCACATTGGCGAGGGGGACGGCAGCGGCAAGCGTATCATCAACCCCCAGACACATGTTGAGGCAGAGGAAAATGCCTATATCGAAATGGATACCGTTCAGCTGAAGGGTGTCGATTCCACCAAGCGTGTCTCCAGTGCAAGGCTGGGTGCGGGCGCAACCATGGTTATCAAAGAAAAAATCATGACACACGGACATCAGTATGCGGAAACCTCCTTTGATGTGGATTTGAACGGTGCAGGCTCCAGTGCAAAACTGATTTCCCGCTCCGTTGCAAGAGATGATTCCAGACAGCTCTTCCGTTCCAAAATCAATGGGAACGCAGAATGCTACGGTCATTCCGAATGTGATGCCATCATCATGGATCGTGGTGTGGTTGCGGCAGAGCCGGAAATCACGGCAAACCATGTGGATGCGTCCTTGGTGCATGAGGCTGCCATCGGCAAAATCGCAGGCGATCAGCTCGTAAAGCTGATGACACTGGGCTTGACCGAGAAGGAGGCCGAGGCACAGATTATTGATGGATTCTTGAAATAACCCGAAGGAGATGGGCAATTTGAGCAGTACAGTGAAAAAAGAGGTCATCAGCTGGGTGAAAACCATTCTGTTGGCGGCGGTACTGGCAGGCTTCGTCAATTCCTTCCTCATTGTGAATGCACAGGTGCCGACAGGCTCCATGGAAAACACCATTATGACAGGCGACCGTATTCTTGCGCTGAGAATGTCCTATTGGTTCCATGCGCCTGAGGCAGAGGATATTGTGGTGTTTCGGTATCCGGATGATGAAACGGGAAAAACGCTTTATGTGAAGCGCATTATCGGCACACCGGGAGATACCGTCGAGGTTGCGGACGGAGCGGTTTATGTCAACGGAAAGGCTTTGCGGGAGGATTATATTGCAGAGACAACCCAAGGCGATTATGGGCCCTATACGGTGCCGCAGGGCTGCTATTTTATGATGGGGGATAACCGCAATCATTCGCAGGATTCTCGCTTTTGGACAAACCAATTTGTGAAAGAGGATGAAATTCTGGGCAAGGTGGTCTTGCGTTATTATAAAGGCTTTAAATTGATTTCCTGATAGGAGGGCTGTACGATGGGATTGAAAACCAGAGATAAAATCGTTGTTGCTGTTTTGATTATTGCTGCGATTGCAGTGTTTTTCGGCGGAAGATACCGTGATAATCATGCACACTTTACAACAGAAAAATGGGTGGAGGCTGTCGGCAATGACCGCCAGAAAATCGTACAGAATTTGCTGGACCGCACTGTGTTCCCCGGCATGACAACGGCTGAGCTGAAGGAGCTTTTGGGCGAGCCGGAGGAGGAAACCGAGGCCTTCCTGACCTATCATTTGGGGATGCCGCAGGGCATTTTCGGCACCTCTGCGGATGGGGAGAAGGAGTATCTTCTGATTTCCCTGGAGAACGGCAAGGCAACTGCGGCAGAGGTAATGACCGGCAAGGTTCTGCCGAAGGAAAGCAAATTCCGTATCATTGGTGAGAATACAGAGGATGCAGTGGTTCGCCCTGCGGAGAAATAAAAGGAGGAAGCGGATATGAAATGTCCTTTTTGCAATGAGGAAATGAAGGAAGGCACCCTCCATTCCGGCAGCAGATATGTGCAGTGGAAGGGTATGGATGCGGAAGGCAAAAAAGAGGAATATCTCTTGGCAAAAAGCTATATGGGCGGTGCGAAGATGGAAGGACAGCTTTGCGTGAAATGTAGAAAAGTGATTCTGGATATCGAGCAATTCTGAGCATTTTTGTATGCTTTCTCTGCGACGGAAGCGGCGGCACTGTAAAGAATTGGGGAAATTCGGAATTTTAGTAGTGAAGAAAACACTTTTGTGGTAAGATAAACAATGAAATGATGTAGAAAAAAAGAAGGAGGTCTTTTTGATGAAGGTAACAAAGGCAACAACAATCGGCGAGCTGCTGATGGCAGACAGAGGCGCAGGTATGATTTTGATGCAGAACGGTATGCACTGTGTGGGCTGCCCTTCCGCTGCAGGCGAAACACTGGAGGAGGCATCCATGGTACATGGCATGGATTGCGATAAGCTGGTAACAGAAATCAACGCTTATCTGGAAGCAAAATAAGAAACACAAATGAGAACGGTGCCTGCGTGGGTGCCGTTCTTTTTGGTCGCAGGAAGGAGAAAAAGAGAATGAAGGTACTTTTGGTAAACGGTAGCCCGAATGGGCATGGCTGTACCTATACGGCATTGAAGGAAATTGAAAAAACACTGCGCAGTGAGGGCGTGGAAACGGAAATGTTCTATCTGGGCAATAAGGCCATTGGCGGCTGTCTGGGCTGTGGGGCATGCAAGAAAACAGGGAAATGCGTGCAGGAGGATGTTGTGAATAAGCTGCTGCCGAAGGCGTTGGAGGCGGATGGCATCATTTTGGGCGCACCTGTGCATTATGCCTCTGCCGCAGGGCAGGCCTCCTGTGCCTTTGACCGCTTGTTTGTGATGTCAAACGGTGCATTTGCCAATAAGCTTGGTGCGGCGGTGGTTTCCTGCCGTAGAGGCGGCGCATCCGCAACCTTTGACCAGCTGAATAAATATTTTACAATCAGCAATATGCCTGTGGTTTCCGGTACCTATTGGAATCAGGTGCATGGCAACACACCCGATGAGGTGAAGCAGGATTTGGAAGGGATGCAGAATATGCGTGCCATCGGCAGAAATATGGCATGGCTGCTGAAATGTATCGAGGCGGGCAAAAATGCAGGCGTGCCTCTGCCCGAGCAGGAGGAAAAAATCAAAACAAATTACATCCGCTGATGCTTTAAGGACATCGTCCGTTGACTCGGATACGCAAAAAAGGCTTTCTCTAAGAGAAATATATCTCAATAGAGAGAGCCTTTATTTTTATGAATTGAGCTCTTCCCACTGGGCATAGAGCGTTTCGAGCGTTTCCTCCAGCTTTGCCTTTTCCGCAAAAATCTCATTCGCCTTGCTGTAATCCGTGCCGCACGCCGCCATGTCCTCATCTGCCTGCGTGATTGCCGCCTCGGTTTCTTCGATTTTCTTTTCCAGCTTTGCAATTTTGTTGGCAAGCTTTCGCTCTGCCGCCTGCTGCTCCTTCTGCTTCAGCCAATCGTTTTTGGTATCACTGATGGGCTGTGCCGTGGGCTTTTCGGGGCTTTGCAATGCCTTTTCCGCCTCGTTTCTGGCACGCTCCGCCTTTTTCTCCAAATAATAATCATAATTCCCGTTATAAAGCAATACACCGCTTGGCGTTAATTCCAAAATTTTCTCTGCGGTTTTGTTGATGAAATAACGGTCATGGGAAATATAAATCACAGTTCCCTCATAACGATTCAAGGCACTTTCCAAAACCTCCTTGGAGAACATATCAAGATGGTTGGTCGGCTCGTCCAGCATGAGCAGATTCGCCTTGGAAAGCATGATTTTCGCCAGAGAAACACGCCCCTTTTCGCCGCCCGAAAGTGCGGAAATGGGCTTAAACACATCGTCCCCCGTAAAGACGAAGGCGGCAAGCATATTTCTGATTTGCCCCTGTGTCAGCGTGGGGTAGGTGTCTGCAATTTCCTCAAAAATGGTCTTGCTTTCGTCTAATTTTGCCTGCTCCTGATCATAATATCCCACGAACACATTTGTGCCAAAGCGGATTAAGCCGCTGTCTGCAGAAACCTCCTTCAAGAGCATACGGAACAATGTGGATTTCCCGACACCGTTTGGCCCGATGATTGCAACCTTATCACTGCGCTTGACATCAAAGGAAACGTTTTCAAAAATTTTCTGTCCGCCATAGGATTTGGAAAGCCCCTCCGCATGAAGCACATCGTTGCCGCTGGTTAAAAAGGGTGTCAGCGTCAGCCGCATTTGGTCGGGCAGGGCATCCGGCCGATCCACACGCTCCAGCTTGCCGAGGGCTTTCTCACGGCTTTCCGCACGCTTGATGGATTTTTCTCGGTTGAAGGAGCGCAGGGTGCGGATGACATCCTCCTGATGCTTGATTTCCTTCTGCTGCATTTCGTATGCCTTCTGCTGAATTTCTCGGTTGATTTCCTTCTGCTGCCAATAGAACGAATAATTCCCGTTATAGACCAAGGATTTCTTGTTCTCGATTTCGATGACCTTTGTCACAATGCGGTCTAAGAAATAGCGGTCATGGGAGATAATCAGCACCGCACCCGGATAGGAGCGCAGGAAATCCTCCAGCCATTCAATCGCCGCAATATCGAGGTGGTTGGTCGGCTCGTCCAGCAGCAGAATATCGGGCTTGGAAAGCAAAAGCTTTGCCAAATGCACCCGTGTTTTCTGCCCGCCCGAAAGCTGATTCATGGGGCGGTTAAAATCCGAATCGGCAAAGCCCAAGCCCTTTAGGACACCACGCAGACGGCTTTGATAGCTGTAACCGTCATTCTGCTCAAAATCGTGCTGAAGTGCGGCGTATTCCTCCATTTTGTCTGCCAAGGCCTGCCCGCTTAGGCCGCCCATTTCGTTTTCTAATTCACGAAGATTTGTTTCTGTTTGAATAATTTTTTCAAAAACCGATAGCATTTCTTCATAAATTGTGCGTTCGCTGTTTATCTGTATATTCTGGGCGAGATAGCCGAGGGATACGTCCTTTTTGAGATAAAATTCGCCGCCGTCGGCAGAAATTTCTCCGGTCAAAACCTTAAAAAGTGTTGTTTTGCCTGCGCCGTTTACCCCGACAATAGCGGCTTTTTCACGTTCTTCGATATGGAAAGTGATTTTTTCCAAAATCACATCGATACCGTATGCTTTGTGTAATTGTCTGCATGCAAGTATCATTGATACAACCTCCGTTTTTGTTTCTTTCTCTGCTCTTATGATAGCAGAAAATACAAAGGATTAAAAGAGTTATTGTTGACAATAAAATAACAGGAGTGCTATACTTATTTTATCCGGATGTAGAAAAAAAGATTGTATGTGCGGTCTGTTTTCTATAAAGGAAGCCTAAAACGAGAGGATTTGGAATATATGGACAGCGAAAAGAAAATCTCACCGGCAGTAATCAACAGATTGCCCAGATATTATCGGTACTTGGGTGACCTGCTGGAAAGTGATATTACGCGCATTTCCTCGAAAGAACTCAGTGCAAAAATGAATATCACCGCATCCCAGATTCGTCAGGATTTAAACAATTTCGGCGGCTTTGGACAGCAGGGCTATGGGTATAACGTGGAATATCTTTACAATGAAATAAAGAAAATATTAGGTCTGGATCGTTTGTATAACATGATCGTCATCGGCGGCGGCAACATCGGGCAGGCTTTGGTGAACTATACCAATTTTGAGAAGCGTGGTTTTGTCATCAAGGCGGTTTTCGATATCAACCCCCGCTTGATTGGGATGACCATTCGTGGTGTCGAGGTATACGATATCGACCAGATGGAAGAATATGTAAGGAATAACCCTGTCGATGTAGCCATTTTGACACTGCCCCGCTCACAAGCGGTAAAGGTTGCCAATGATTTGGCAAAATGGGGCGTGAAGGGTATGTGGAATTTCAGCCACGTTGATTTGCAGGTGCCGGATGATGTTTTGGTGGAAAACGTGCATCTGACGGATAGCCTGATGACCTTGCTCTACAAAATCAATGAAATGTATTATAGCGGTGAGGATATGCATGAGCATCAACTGAGGGATGGTCTGCCTGTAAAGCCGGTGCAGGAAACCGATGAGCCGTAAGGCACACAAAAAAGTGAAGGAAAAGGTAAGAAAAGACAAGTCACTCTTTGGGAAAAAGCGTGGCTTCTCTTTTTTCTGTTAAAAAAGAAGAAACGGAAGGAGGAAGGCACATGGATGTTGCGGCAATCAAGGATAAGCCCTATTATTTTTCCAATCATGCACTGAAGCGGCTGATTGTGCCAATGATTATTGAGCAGTTTCTTGCCATTTTGGTCGGGATGTCCGATTCGATTATGGTTGCGACTGTCGGGGAGCATGCGGTTTCGGGTGTATCCCTGGTGGATACGATTTTTATTTTGCTGATTTATCTCTTTGCGGCACTTGCCACAGGCGGTGCGGTGGTTATGGGGCAATATTTGGGGCAGAATAAGCATGAAGAAGCAAATCGGGCGGTCAATCAGCTCATTTTGTTTACTGCGTTGTTTGCGATTTGCATTATGATTGGGCTGTATCTGACCAGAAACCTTATTTTGCATCATGTGTTCGGTGCCATCGAGGAAAATGTAATGGAAGCGGCCAAGTCGTATCTGCTCATTGTTTCCGCCTCCATCCCCTTTATCGCACTGTATAACGCAGGGGCGGCGGTCTTTCGTACCATGGGCAACTCCAAGGTGCCGATGTATCTTTCCATGCTGATGAACAGCGTCAATGTCGGCGGCAATGCCATCCTGATTTTCGGCTTTGGCATGGGTGTTTCCGGTGCCGCCATTTCAACCCTAATCTCCCGTATCATTGCGGGGGTGGCAATCACGGTGCTGCTCGGCTCATCCTCTTTGCCGCTGCATTTGGAGCGTCCGTTTTCGTTCCGTCTGCATTTTGGTATGCTCAAGAAGATTGCATATATCGGGATTCCAAACGGCTTGGAAAACGGAATGTTCCAGCTTGGGAAAATCATGGTTTTGAGCATGATTACAGGCTTTGGCACAGCCGCCATTGCCGCCAATGCCGTTTCCAATATCATTGCGACGTTCCAAGTCCTTCCGGGGATGTCTGTCGGCATGGCAGTCATTACCGTTTGCTCCCGTTGTGTCGGGGCAGGGGATTTTGAGGCGGCAAGATATTATACCCGTAAGATTTTGAAATTGGTGCATATATTGATTATCCTGTTCAGTGTTACCACGTTGGTAATATTGCCGCTGATTATGCGGCTGTATAACCTTTCGGATACTGCCATGGGCTATACAAAGGAAATTATATGGTATCACGGGATTTGCTGTATGCTGTTCTGGCCGGAGGCATTCACATTGGCGAATACCCTGCGTGCCGCAAGCGATGTAAAATACTGTATGATTTTGTCGATTATCTCCATGTGGGTGTTCCGTATCGGCTTTAGCTATATCATCGGTGTCAGAATGGGCCTGGGCGTTCTTGGTGTTTGGATTGCCATGACGATTGACTGGGCAGTCAGAGCGGTTTTGTTTATCATCCGCTATCGTGGGAAAAGGTGGCAGCACCAAAGCCTTGCATAAAAAAATCTCCCTTGTTTACAATGATATAGTCCCCTTAGAGTAGACACTCGAAATAGCAAAAATTTCGAGACTACAATAAGGGGACTATTATTATGC